>DASSGP010000133.1:0-10408 GCA_035693405.1 Rudaea sp.
GGGTGCGTTGATTGGTTCGCTGGTGGTCAAGGTCGGTGGCGCGCCGATAACGCTGTCCACTGCCGGCGGCGCGCTGATCGCCGGAATCGTCGGCGGGTGGCTGCGCTCCGTGCGCCCGTCGTTCGGACGTATTCCGTCACCAACCGTGTGGTTCATGAACTCGGTCGGCCTGAACATCTTCATCGCGATCGTCGGTATCTCCGCGGGTCCGGGTTTCATCAATGGCCTGAAGACGCAGGGCATCGGCCTGTTCCTGTGGGGCGCGCTCGCGACGACGGTGCCGCTGATTCTCGGCATGTTCATCGCCAAGTACGTGTTCCGCTTCCACGACGCACTGACGCTCGGCATCATTTCCGGCTCGCGTACGACGACGGCATCGCTCGGTCTGGTTTGCGATCAGGCCAAAAGCCAGGTGCCGGCGCTCGGCTACACAGTTACCTATGCCGTCGGCAACACCCTGCTCACGATCTGGGGCATGGTCATCATCATGCTGATGTCGTGAGCAGCGCAGTCGCGGTTGTCTGAAACTTTTCAGGAGTAGTTCGATGGACGACATGACACTGAAGAAATACGAAAAACTCGGCCCGTTCGAGATCAAGGATTTTCTTGCCAAGGTAGCGTCGAAGTCCGCGCAGGAAGCGTCGATCACGTACCTCAACGCCGGCCGCGGCAACCCGAACTGGGTCGCGACCGAACCGCGCGAGGCGTTCTTCCTGCTCGGACAATTCGCGGTCACCGAGAGCAAGCGCGTGCTCGACCTTCCGCCGGGCGTCGGCGGCATGCCCAAGGCGCCCGGCATTGCCGGCCGGCTCGAGGCATGGCTGACCAAGCACGCCGACATGCCGGGCGCGGAGTTTCTGCAAAAGATGGTGCCGTGGGCCGTAAAGAAATTCGGCTTCGACTCCGACAGCTTCGTCCACGAACTGGTCGATTCGATCATCGGCGACCACTACCCGGTGCCGGACCGCATGCTCGTTCACAACGAACAGATCGTCCACGAGTACCTGGAGTGGGCGATGTGCGGCGATCCGCGGCCGAAGGGCAAGTTCAAGATCTACGCGGTCGAGGGCGGCACTGCCGCGATGTGCTACATCTTCAAATCGCTCAAGAGCAACCGCCTCATCAATCCCGGCGACACGATCGCCCTCGGTGTGCCGATCTTCACTCCGTACCTGGAGATGGCGCACCTGGAAGACTACGACCTTCACTTCGTCGAAGTGCACGCCAAGCAGGAAGACCGCTTCCAGTATCCGGACGAGGAAATCAAGAAGCTCCTCGACCCGAAAATCAAGGCGTTCTTCGTCGTCAATCCGGGCAACCCCTACGCCGTCGCGCTTTCCGACGACACGATCAAGAAAATCGGCAGGGTGCTGAAGAAGCGCCCGGACCTGATCCTGCTGACCGACGATGTCTACGGCACCTTCGTGCCGGGCTTCCGTTCGCTGATGGGCGAGTTCCCGAAAAACACGATTGGCGTTTATTCGTACAGCAAGTACTTCGGCTGCACCGGCTGGCGCCTCGGCACGGTCGCGGTGCACGAGGACAACATCTTCGACGAGATGATTGCCAGGCACCCCGAGGCGATCAAGAAAAAGCTCGACAAGCGCTACGGCGGGCTGACGTTGGAACCGCGCAAGATCGCCTTCATCGATCGCATCGTGGCAGACAGTCGCGACGTCGCGCTGAACCACACGGCCGGACTGTCGCTGCCACAGCAGGTCATGATGACGCTGTTCTCGCTCAGCGAGTTGATGGACGAGAAGAAGCAGTATCAGAAGGCCTGCATCGGCATCTGCAAGAAGCGCGTCGAGGCGACTATCGAAGGGCTCGGTATCGAAGTCGGTCCGAACGCCCTGTTCGATTACTACTACGGCCTGATCGACTTCGAGTTCTGGGCGCGCAAGTACCTGGGCGAAGACGTCGTCAAGTGGATGAAGGCAAACGTGCACCCGCTCGACATCGTGTTCCGTCTGGCTGAGGACCACGGCATCGTGCTGCTCAACGGCAGCGGCTTTGCCGCTCCGGACTGGTCCGTGCGCATCTCGTTTGCAAACCTCGAAGATCACGTCTACGACGACATCGGCCGTGCGGTGCGTGCCATCGCGCGCGGGTATCGCGTGGCCTATGAGGCAGCCACCGGCAAGACTGCCGGGCCGCCGGCGGGCGTGAAGAAAGCGCCCGCCAAGAAACGCTAGCTGAGCAACGCCGTTGCTCGGGCGTCAGGCCCGAGCGACGCGCGGCAAGCCGGAGCCCGCCAACGGGAAGGGAGTTGAGTGCAAGCCATGAAGCCGATCACGCCGTTGCGGTGCGGGGTTCGCGTTCATGGCGCGGTGCCGGATGATCGGAACGCTGACGATGCACAACGTCACGGCGGGCCGGTTTTCGAAACAGCGAAATTTGGGGGGTAGCGAGCAGTGGACTTCATCATTCATGGGTTGAGAAACAATCCTGAGCTCGCGATCTTTCTCACGCTCGCGGTCGGTTTCTTCGTTGGGCGCATGAAGTTCGGCAGTTTCAGCCTCGGCGTCGTGGTTGGAACGCTGCTTGCCGGCGTCGTGATCGGGCAGCTCGACATCAAGGTTTCACCTCTCGTGAAAACGGTCTTCTTCGACCTGTTCCTGTTCACGACCGGGTACAAGGTCGGACCGCAATTCTTTCGCGGGCTCAGCCGGGATGCCATTCCGCAAGTGGCACTGACGGTCGTCCTCTGCGTCACGTGCCTTGCTTCGGCGTTCGTGTTCGCCAAGGTGTTTGGATACGACATCGGGACGGCCGCGGGCCTTCTCGCCGGAGCGTTTTCGGAATCCACGGTGATCGGCACGGCGGGCGAAGCGATCAACCGCCTGACGCTTCCAGATGCCGAGAAGACCGCACTGTTGAACAACATTCCCGTCGCCTATGCCGTGACCTACCTGATCGGCACGGCAAGCCTCGTCTGGTTCATACCCAAGATCGGTCCCAAGCTGATGCGGGTCAATCTGCGTGAAGAAGGGTTGCGGATGCAGGCCGAGATTGCCGGAGGCGCCGAAGCGGCGCTCGGCATGGTCTCGCCGAACAAGTTATTCGATGTCCGCACCTATCGCGTGACGAACCCGGCGTTGTTGAACAAGACCGTCGCGCAGCTCGAGGCGCTGCCCGAAAAGTTCCGCGTCTCGATCCTGCGACTGCGCCACGACGGCCAGATGGTCGAGGCCAGCCCGGACACGGTCGTTCAGCAGGGTGACGCGATTGCGATCCTTGCCCGCAAGGAAGCTCACCTGGCGGGCGCGGACAATGTCGGCCCAGAGGTCGACGACAAGGAGCTGATCGACGTCCCGATCGAAGTACTGGATGTGATTGTCACGAACCGCTCGGTGGTCGGAAAGACGCTGCCGGAATTGGCACGGCACGAATACGCCAATGGCGTGTACCTGCGCAAGCTCACGCGCGCAGGGCAGGATATCCCGGTCGCGACGATCACGACGATCGATCGCGGCGACATGCTGTGCCTGGTTGGCACGAAGCCGAAGGTCGATCGGGCAGCTCAGGAAATCGGCTATCCTGACCGCCCGACGACGTCGACGGACATGGTCTTCGTCGGAACCGGCATCGTGCTCGGGGGTCTCGTCGGCCTGCTCTCGATCACCGTCGCCGGGATCCCGCTCACTCTGACCGCGAGCGGCGGCGCGCTCGTCATGGGACTCGTGTTCGGCTGGTTGCGGTCGGCCTATCCGTACTTCGGCCGCATCCCCGAACCAGCAATCTGGATCTTCGACACGCTCGGACTGTGCGTTTTCATTGGCGTCGTCGGCCTGAACGCGGGTCCCAGTTTCGTTGCCGGGCTGAAGACATCGGGTATCAGCCTGGTATTCGTCGGCCTCGTTGCGGCACTGCTGCCGCACACGGTAGGCATCCTGTTTGGCCGCTACGTGTTGAAGATGAACCCGCTCATCGTCCTTGGCGCCTGCGCCGGCGCCGGTACGATCACGGCCGCACTGCGCGCGGTGCAGGATGAGGCACAGAGCAGCGTTCCGGCCCTTGGTTATACCGTGCCGTATGCACTCGGAAACATTCTCCTGACCGCATGGGGACCGGTCCTCGTCGGGCTCATGTCAATTGGTAAGTAAGGAGATTCTCATGAATGTGGATTCTGACCTTCTGACGCGATCGCTTCGGGTTGCGCCGCGCATTGCGATGGGACTGATGCTGTCGCTCGCAGGTTTCGCCACGGCGCTTGGTCAGGATCTGCCCGAGGTAGAAACAATCGAGCAGGGCCACACGCAAATGGACGAGTCCGATCTGTCCAGTCCGGAACCCGGGGAACTCGTGGCTCCGGAAGCTGCAAAGGAAACGTCACCATTCTTTCGTGACACAAAATGGAGCGCGCAGCTGCGATCCTTTTATTTTGACCGCGACAAATACGACGGCAGCATCAGTGAGGCCTGGGCTGGCGGCGGTTCGATCAGCTACCTGTCCGGCTATCTGGGCGACTTTTTCCGCATCGGCGCGACCGGTTATACATCGCTACCGCTGTACGCGCCGAAAGACAAGGACGGCAGCGGACTCCTTCTGCCGGGGCAGGAGGGGTATGCCGTGCTCGGCCAGCTCTATGGCGAGTTCAAGTTCACCGACAAGATCTTCGCAGCGATCGGCGCAAAGACCTACAACACGCCGTACATCAACGCGAACGACGTGCGCATGACGCCGAACACGTTCGAAGGGGGGACTTTCTACGGCACACTGGGTGGAGAGCAGGGCGAACCCTCGTTCCGCTTTGGCGGCGGTTACATTTCGAAGATAAAGCAGAAGAACGACGACGAGTTCGTGTCGATGTCGGAAGCTGCCGGTGTCACCGGCGTGGACCGTGGCGTTTACATCGCAGGCGGCAACTACATCGTCGGCGACTTTTCGATCGGCGCGGCGGATTACTACTCGAACGACATCCTCAACATCTTCTACGCCGAATCCAAGTACGCGTTCAAGTGGGGCGACGCAGCCAAATTGAGTCTCGCCGCCCAGTACTCCGATCAGCAGAGCACCGGCGACAACCTGCTCACCGGGCGTTCGTTCACCACGAACCAGTGGGGCATCAAGGCCGACCTGACCTTGCGTGGGCCAGGGCTGCTATCGCTGGCCTACACCGACACCGCGAGCGGGCAGAACATGCGCAATCCCTGGAGCGGCTATCCGGGTTACACGAGCGTGCAGGTCAAGGACTTCAATCGCGCCAGCGAGTCGGCAGTCATGATCAAGGCGCTGTACGACTTCTCGAAGCTCGGGGCGAGCGGCTTCAGCGCCTACGCACTGTACGTGCACGGCTCCGGCGTAAAGGCACCGAACTACAATGAAGACGAGACCGACTTGAATCTCCAGTGGAACGTCAAGACCGGCGCATTGCGGGGTTTGTCGTTTCGCTTGCGTTATGCCTATATTGAGCAGCGGGGCGGAGGCGATCCGAACATCAACGACCTGCGCTTCATCGTCAACTACGACTTTCCGCGTCCTGGAAACTGATGGGGTAGTGCAATGCCCGGCTTAGCGAATTTCTGGAGATCACGAATGAACCGTCGCAAGGTGCCCACGCTGCCCGCAGGTATTCGTGCCGGCGCAGTACTGTTGGCGATGTTCGTCATGCCGTCCGCACATGCCTCGCTGTTTCAAGGCGAAACGCTGGACGCCGTGGCCAACGGGATGGCCTGGTTCATCCTGATCGTGATGCCGTTCCTTGGCATTGCGCTGTTCTGGATCGTGCACGTCTTGCCGGAGAAGATCGCGGAGAAACGCCATCATCCGAACAAGGACGCCATTCACGTCCTGTGCCTGCTGTCGCTGGTGTTCGGCGGAATGTTGTGGCCTTTTGCCTGGCTCTGGGCCTACACCCGCCCGGTCGTGCACAAGATGGCCTACGGCACCGAGAAGCACGAGGACTACTACGTCGAGCAGAGCGAGCTTGCGGCGAAAGGCGAACTCGCGGCAGAACATGTCGACCAGCTTCGAG
The DNA here is from genome assembly GCA_035693405.1 of Rudaea sp. Classification (GTDB taxonomy): domain Bacteria; phylum Pseudomonadota; class Gammaproteobacteria; order Xanthomonadales; family Rhodanobacteraceae; genus Rudaea. The sequence continues at coordinate 5,978 of DASSGP010000133.1, forward strand.
CAGAGCTCGAAGACATAAAGCGGAGCGGCAAGCTCACACCCGAGCTCAAGCGCGTGTATGAACGCCTGCAGGATGCCGGCCCACGTTCCGCTGCCGCCGACACCGGAGGAGCAGGCTGATGGAAGCATTACTGCTTGGAATCTATTCGTTCTTCGTCTGGCTGATCTTCTTCAAGTTCAAGTGGCTGCCGTGGAACAACGCCACGATGGTGGTCGTCATCACGATCCCAATCGTCGGACTCACCGCGTTGATCCTGTGCCTGAACGTCTACGCACCCTCGAGCGCAGACGTGCGCGTGATGAAGTACGTCGTGAACGTCATTCCGCAGGTGAAGGGCAAAGTCATCGAAGTGCCGGTCGAGCCGAACCGGCCGGTGAAGAAAGGCGCGGTGCTGTTCCGCATCGACCCGACGCCGTATGACCTGCAGGTGAAGACGCTCGAAGCGCAGCTCGTCAACGCCCAAGGCGGCAGCGCCAAGATGGGAAAGGAACTCGAAGGCGCGGTCGGCCGCACTGCGGCGCTGCGTGCGAATCTCGCGCTGGCGCGCAAGCGCGTCACCGAGAACAAGGAACTCGTCAGAACCGGTGCAGGCGACCGCTTCGCGCTGGAACAGGCAGAAGCGAATCTCCAGCAGCTCGAATCCGACCTGTCGAGCGCGGTCGCGAACGAAGGCCAGGTGCGGGCCATGATCAACGCGACGGTCGGCGAAGACCAGGCCGAAGTCGCGCAGATTCGCGCGCAGCTGGAGAACGCCAAGTGGGAGCTCGAGCAAACGACCGTATACGCGCCGGCCGATGGCTACGCGATCAACGTCCAGTTGCGGCCCGGCGCGATGACGGTGGCGTTTCCGATAAATCCCGCCATCACGTTCGTCGAAAACGAATACCAGGTGTTCGCCCTGTTCAAGCAGAACGAATTGCACGCGATCGAGGCCGGCAACGAGGCAGAATTCACGCTCGACACGAGCCCCGGAACGGTCTTCAAGGCGAAGGTCGATTCGATCGTCTGGGCACAGGCACAGGGGCAGGTTATGCCGGGCCTCCAGCTGCCGAATCTCGCGACGATGATGAACCAGCCGCCAGGCCCGTTCGCCGTGAAGCTCACGGTCGATCCGAAGCAGGCCGGAATATTCTTCCCGGCCGGAGCGGTCGGCCACGGCGCTGTCTACACCAATCACGCGGAAATGATCCACATCCTGCGCAAGATCATCCTGCGGGTCGGCGCCAAGCTCGATTGGCTGGTCTTGAAGCTGCACTGACATGACTGGAGCGGCCGTGCGTCCAATGCGAACAGTGGCAGGTTGGTTGTCGGCATGCGTCGCCGCGGCGCTGTGCCTTTCTTCGTGCTCGCTGAAGTCGCCGCCAGACCGCGACGCACTGCAAGGCGAAAACCTGCCGAACATGAAGCTTCCCGCTTCGTGGGTCGAACCGGCCGCGGCGGGAGCCGTGCAGGACAACTGGGTTGCCGCGTTCGGCGACGAGCAGCTGGCCGCGCTGGTCAGCGAAGCGATCCACTACAACACCGACCTGCGTGTCGCGGTGACCCGCATCGAGCAGGCCGCCGCCGCCGTCAAGGCAGCCGGTGCGACGCTCTATCCATCCGTCAACCTGCTCGGACGCACCAGCGGCAAAGTCGGTGGCGACGGCTCGGGCATTGGCGGCGTCATCGTCTCGGCTACCTGGGAAATCGACTTGTGGGGCCGGGTCCGCTATGGCCAGCGCGCCGCACAGGACCAGTATGCGTCGGCCGAAGCGGACGTCGCCGCGGCCGCGCAATCCGTCGCGGCGCTCGTCGCGAAGGGATGGTTCCTCGCGATAGAAGCACGTCAGCAGCGCGACCTGGCGGTCGACACGGTCGCCAGCTCGCGCGAGTTGCTCCGGCTTGCCCAGGATCGCCTGCGCGTCGGCGTCGGCAGCGCCGTCGAAGTCGCCGAAGCCGATGCGTCGTTGCAGACGATGCTCGACACCGCGCGCAACCTCGACCTCGCCCTGAAGCAGGCGTCGCGCTCGCTCGAACTGCTGCTCGGCCGCTATCCGGCTGCTGAACTCCAGGCGCCGGTCGTGTTCGCCGCCCTGCCGCCGGCTCCGGCCGCCGGCATTCCATCCGAACTGCTCGAGCGCCGGCCGGACATCGTTGCGGCACAGCGGCGCGTCGACGCGGCGTTCAGCCAGGTCGGCGTCGCCGAGACGGCGCGCCTGCCGAAGCTGTCGCTGACCGCGGCGCTGACCGACATCACGAGCGAGACCTTCGTGCTGAAGGACCGCAACAACCCGCAGCTTGGCGTTGGCGCGAGCCTGTTCGCCGTGCTGTTCGACGCGAACAATCTCGAGGCGCAAGCCGACGCGCGCAAGGCCGAACTGAAGCAGGCGGCGGCGGCCTGGGCCGGCGTCGGCCTGAAGGCGTTCGGGGAGGTCGAGCAGGCGCTGGCCACCGAGGTCGCGCTGCGCGAGCGCGAACCGCTGCTGCTCGCTGCCGTCCACCAGAACGATGTGGGGCTCACGCTGGAGAAGACGCGCTATCGCGTCGGCAGCGCGGACATGCGCACCGTCCAGCAGCAACAGATGGCGCTGTATTCGTCACGCAGCGGGTTGCTGCACGTCCAGGCGGACCAGCGCGTGAACCGCGTCAGCCTTCACGTGGCATTGGGTGGGGGCTTCGGCGCAGCGCCCGCGCTGGCGTCTGTGGAGGACGTGGCGCCGCCTCAGGCGCGTACGCAGTAACGCGATTCGATGCAAGCCATCGGGGGTGCGGATCGACCGCCGTCGGCATCGAGGATGCGGCGGCAATAAGGCCTAGGTCCCATTACGCCGCGGCTATCGGCAGATTATCGTAGCAAACGAATATCTGGACTCGCGGCGGGATTTGCCCCGGGATTTGCGCGGCGCCGCCACGGGTCCGGCGAACGATCCATCAACCAACGGAGTGCATCAGATGAACAGCATCAGAAAATCCATCGTCCTTGCGATTACCGGTGCCGCCCTTGCGCTCGGCGCGACCGCCGCGTTCGCGCTCGAAGACATCGTCGAGAGCGCCCGGGTCGGCTGCAAGGCGGAAATCGATACCCTCTGCAAGGACGTAACGCCGGGTGAAGGCCGCGTCCTGCAGTGTCTATCCGCGCACCAGGACAAGCTTTCGAGCCGTTGCGTGTACGCGTTGGCCGATGGCTCGCTGCAGCTGGACAGACTGGCCCTGGCGATCAAGTACGTCTTCGTCGAGTGCAAGACCGATGCGGACAAGCATTGCGCCGACATCAAGATGGGTGACGGGCGCATCGCCGAGTGTTTGAAGAAGAACCAGGCAACGCTGGACCCGAAGTGCACGCAGGCGATGAAAGATACGAACATGCAAGTGAAGTAACGCCCACGGGTTTCGGCCTCACGGAACATCGAAGGTGAAGCTGCTCCCTTCCGGCTGCCGCCACCTTGTACGCGCCACATCCGTGTGGCGCGCCCTTCGGGCAGCATGCGCTGCAAACATCGGCAACCCCTGCCGATGTTTCCTCGCTACGCGGGCGAAGGATTCCACGTCGCGGCTGGGGAAGGTGCCTCACCTTCATGCGCTGCATGCGTTACAGAAATTTGCGGTGCATATGAAGCGCATGGAGGTGGGGTGGAAGGGGGCGCTCTTGACGGTTGCAATTCATCAGGCACAAGGAGACACCCAATGTACATTCGCCGCCAGAGAGTTCCCCTTTGCGTGATCGCAATTCTTGCCGCGGGCAGCGCGGCGCAAGCTGCCGAAGGCGCGCACTGGAGCTATAAAGGCCACGGTGGCCCGGCGGAATGGGGGTCGATGGATGCAGCTTTCGGCTCGTGCAAACTCGGCAAGCTGCAGTCGCCGATCGACATCGTCGGCGCAAAGCCGGCCAAATTGGCGCCGATCAAGTTCAACTACAAGCCGTCCGCTTTGAGCATGATCGACAACGGCCACACGATCCAGGTCAACTATGCGCCAGGCAGCTTCATCGTCGTTGGCGGTGTTCGCTATGAACTCGTCCAGTTCCATTTCCACCATCCGAGCGAGGAAAAGATCAACGGCAAGGCGCATGAAATGGTCGCCCATCTCGTGCACAAGAACGCCGAGGGCAAGCTCGCCGTCGTCGCGGTGCTGATCGACAAAGGTGGCGCCAGCGAACTGATCGGCACGCTGTGGAAAAACATTCCACACGAAAAGGAAAAGGAAGCGGCGGTCGCCGGCGTGACGATCGACGTCACCCAGCTGCTGCCGGAAAACAAGGATTATTATACTTTTCAGGGGTCGCTGACGACGCCGCCGTGCAGCGAGGGTGTCACCTGGTTCGTGCTGAAGGCGCCAGTGAAGATCGCCGACTCCGAGATTGCCGCATTTGCGAAGATCTATCCGCTGAATGCGCGGCCGGTGCAGCCGCTCAACGGTCGCACGATCGAGACGACGCAGTAGTTCCGACTACGA
>DASSGP010000134.1:0-7739 GCA_035693405.1 Rudaea sp.
TTGCTCATCGTTCATGGGGTTGTTGTGTCGCTGATCTGGGGGTGCGAGATGGGGCCGATCGGATTCATTCGTCGTTCGTGCGGATGCTGGGGGCGCACATTGTTGGCCCTGGTGTGCGCATGCGCATTCTCTGCCGCCGACGCTGCGCCACTGACCTTCACGGTCAACAGTCCCGACGATGTTCCCGACATCGATCCAAGCGACGGCGTTTGCGAGACCGCAGTTGGAAACGGTGTGTGCACTTTGCGCGGCGCCATCCAGGAATCCAATTTCCATGACGGCGCCGACAAGATCATCCTGCAGGCCGACGTCACATACTTTTTGACCCGTGTCGGAGCGGACGAGTTTGCACAGAACGGTGATCTCGATATTCTCGATAGCGTAACGATCACCGGTGCGGGTCCGACGACGGTCATCGATGGCAATGGCGGCGTCCTGGGGGAGCGAGTGTTCACGATATACCGGTGCATCGGCAACGTGTCGCCTGGAGCCACCTGCTCCTCATTCGACATTGTCTCCGTGACGATGTCGGGGATCACGATCCAGCACGGCAATTCGGCGAGCTCCGGCGGCGGAATATACAATGCAGGCAAACTCTCCTTGCAGGACTGCGTCGTCACGGCCAATACGGTCGGTGGCACGAATGGCGAGAGCGGCGGGGGTATCTACAACATCCTCCAACTCACCCTGATCAACAGCGTCGTTTCCAGCAATATCAGCAGCGCACCGAACGCCTCCGGCGGCGGAATCTACGACACCGGCATCATGACGATCGATTCGAGCACGATCAGTGGCAACGTGGTATCCGGATTCCCCGCAGGCGGTGGCGGCATCGGCGTCAACACCGCCAGCACCGTAATCATCAGGAACAGTACGATCAGCAATAACGGCGCCACGTATGGCGGCGGAATTCGCGTACACAACAATGGCGCCACGCAGGTCCAGATCATCAACAGCACGATCTCCGGCAACCGGGCCGACGATAATGGCGGCGGCGTCTATTCCGAGTTTGGATCCAGCGGGTTGTACAACGTGACGATCACGAAAAACCGGGCCAACACGGATGAGATCAAGGCAGACGGCAGGGGAGGCGGCGTGTGGAAAGGGACCGGCACGCTGTATCTGGCGAACAGCATCGTCGCCGCGAACGATCGCCTCATTCCAGGCGATCCACGTCCGACGTCGGTTCCGGATGAATGTGCCGGCTCGATAAGCTCGCTGGGCTACAATTTTCTGAGCGATATCGACGCGACAAACTGCACGATCAGCGGCCCGTACGCCCTCGCCGTGCTTCCCTTGGGTTCATTGCAAGCCAACGGCGGGCCGACCAAGACTCACGCACTGTTGCCCGGAAACCCCGCTATCGACGGAGGCAACGTGAGCGGGTGCAGGGATGGCAATGATTTGCCGATCAACTTCGACCAGCGTGGCGAATATCGGCCGAACGGTCCGTATTGCGACGCTGGCGCGTTCGAGGTGGCCGAGATCATTTTCCAGGATGGCTTCGACCCTGGCGCCTGACGGGTTCGGGAGCGCTACTGGGCTGCAGCCCGGCGCCTCGTCTTCTTCTTCACGGCCGGCTTGCGGACCACGATCCCGCGCAAGGTATCGCTGACCAGCGCGAACGACGACTTCATCGCTTCGACGGTCCAGTCGAGCACGCGCCGCTCGTCGACGCCGCTGAATGCGCGCAGCGCGTCGGGCATGCCCGTGATCGGCGCGTCGCGAAGTTTTGCGACGGCTTGCGCGCGCTTGCCGACGGCGTAAGTCACCATCGCATTGGCAAACGCCGAGGATGCGATCGACGTCAGCGGCACGACGCGCACCGCGACGTACGTTCCGAGCTGTCCGACGGTGCGCTTGAGCAGCGCGCGCATGATTGCATCGCTGGCGACACTTGCGCTGGTGCCGATCATCTGCACGCGGCCGACCAGGACCTCATGCACCGGCTTGGGCAGTTCGAGGCCATAGATGACGAAGGTCTTTTCGATCAGGTGACGCTGGATGTTGGCGAGGAACTTCGCATCGAGCAACTCGCCGAATACCAGGCCGAGCACGCGCGACAGGCCGGGGATCAGTTCGCCGGCAGCTGTGAGCGCGCCGACGCTGGCTGCGCTGAGGCATTGCTTGCGCAGCAGCGCGAGGAATTCGGTGTCGGGCGCCCGCTTGGCCGCAATGTTCCTGCTGCGCGCCTTGGGCGTGGGTCGTTTGCGTGCGGTCGCCATGACGTGATCCTAGCAAACAATGCGGGCCAAGAGTCCTGTGGCACAACGCCTTCCAGACACGTCATGCGGTATCCTGCGCGGGAGCTTTTCGTCCCTTGTCAGCATGAACGATCTCGATCGCCACGACACGATCCGCGCCGTTGCCTACGGCGACGGCGAACTGCGCCTTCTGGACCAGCGCCGGCTGCCGTTCGAGGAGGTTTATCTGGATTGCCGCGATGCCAATGCCGTGGCCTCGGCGATCGCCGATCTGGTCGTGCGCGGGGCGCCGGCGATCGGTATTGCCGCGGCTTGGGGCGTCGTGCTGGAAGCGCGCCGTCTGGGTGCGGCTGGCAACGCAATTTCCGAGCAGACGCTCGAACCCGTGCTGCGCCACTTGAATGCTGCGCGGCCGACCGCCGTGAACCTGGCTTGGGCGCTGCGCTGCATGCGCAGTGTGGTCGCAGGAAATCCCGCGGATCCCGTTGGCGCGCTTACCGACGCCGCGCGAAAGATCCAGAATGACGACCTGGCGGCGAATCGGCACATGGGACAACTCGGCGCCGCGTTGCTCGGCGACAACGTTGGCGTGCTGACCCATTGCAACACAGGTTCGCTTGCGACGGCCGGTTTCGGCACGGCGCTCGGCGTGATTCGCGCCGGATTCGCCGCGGGAAAGATCGCGCGCGTCTATGCGGGCGAAACCCGGCCGTGGCTGCAGGGCGCGCGGTTGACGATGTGGGAACTCGTGCGCGACGGAATCCCGGCGACGCTGATCGCCGACTCGGCCGCATCGCACCTGATGAAATCCGGCGCGATTCAGTGGGTCGTCGTCGGCGCCGACCGCATCGTCGCGAATGGCGATACGGCGAACAAGATCGGCACCTATCAGCTGGCGATCGCGGCGCGCCATCACGGCGCGAAGTTCATGGTCGTCGCGCCGGCGTCGACGGTCGACATGCAGACGCCGGACGGCGCGCAGGTCGACATCGAACTGCGCGACCCGGCCGAACTTCTTTCGATCAGCGGCACGCGTACGGTGGTCGACGGCGCCGCCGCGTGGAATCCCGTTTTCGATGTCACGCCTGCCGCGCTGATCGACGCGATCGTGACCGAGCGTGGCGTGATAGAAAAACCTGACGCGGGGAAGATGCAGGCGATGTTCGGGACGGCCGCGTGAGAGCCGCTCTTGGTCGCAAAGGTGAAGGCGATCGCGCATGCGTGGCTGACAGGTCGCTAACATCATTCCCACCCAACCCTCCCCTTGAAGGGGAGGGCTCAAGCGGATGAGGATTCGACGGCAGCTGATCCTGTTCTGCGTCGGCGGAGTCATCGGCTTCATCGTCGATGCCGGCGTGCTGCAACTGCTGGTGTCAGGGCTGGCCTGGGATCGCTTCACCGGGCGCTTGATCTCGTTCGTGTGCGCGGCGACGGCGACTTGGCTGTTCAACCGCCGCTACACGTTCCACGGACCGCGCCGTCATCCGCTGCACTGGGAGTGGGCGCGCTACGTCATCGCCATGAGCGCCGGTTTTGCCTGCAACTTCGCCGCCTACTCGGCGCTCGTCCTGTGGTTCGACATCGACCGGCAGTGGCTGGTGCTGGCCGTGGCGGCCGGTTCGGTCGCCGGGCTCGGCGTGAATTTCCTCGCCTCGCGCTACTGGGTTTACCGCAAGCCACACTGATCCCAGCGCGGTATACAAAAGCTCAAAAGCCGCAAACTACACAGGCTCCGCGCCCCCGCCCGGAGTGGCCCGGCGGCGGGCCTTGCGCGGGCCGCCGGGCCGGCGAAAAAAATCGCGCTAAGTCAAGAGAAAATATCGTTTTTTAGGGTCTTGCGGGACGCCGCAATATGGTAGAATTACCGGTCTTTTGGCGGACCCCGCCGGGACCTTGCCCGCAGCACATAATTTCGGAAGATTTATACAAATGGCAGAGCTGGCCAAAGAAGTCATTCGCGTCAATATCGAAGACGAAATGCGCAAGAGCTACCTCGATTACGCGATGAGCGTGATCGTCGGTCGGGCCCTTCCGGATGTGCGTGATGGTCTGAAGCCGGTGCATCGCCGCGTGCTCTACGGCATGCACGAAATGAACAACACGTGGAACCGCGCCTACATGAAGTGCGCGCGCGTGGTCGGTGAGGTCATGGGTAAGTTCCACCCGCACGGCGATGCGTCGATCTACGACACGCTGGTGCGCATGGCGCAGGATTTCTCACTGCGCTACACGCTGGTCGACGGCCAGGGCAACTTCGGTTCGATCGACGGCGACGCTGCGGCGGCAATGCGTTACACCGAGTGCCGGCTCGAACGCCTGACTTCGAGTCTGCTCGCCGACATCGACAAGGAAACCGTCGATTTCGTGCCGAACTACGACGAGAAGGAGTTCGAGCCGAGCGTTTTGCCGGCGCGCATTCCGAACCTGCTCGTCAATGGTTCGGCCGGCATCGCGGTCGGCATGGCCACGAACGTGCCGCCGCACAACCTGCGCGAGGTCATCGATGCGATCGTCGCGCTGATCGACGATCCGGAACTCGGTATCGATGCGCTGATGCAGCACATTCCGGGCCCGGATTTTCCGACCGCGGGCATCATCAACGGCGCCGCGGGCATCGTCGAAGCGTACAAGACCGGCCGCGGCCGCATCCTCGTGCGCGCCAAGGCCGATATCGAAACCGACGACAACGGCCGCGAGGCGATCATCGTCAGCGAGCTGCCGTACCAGGTCAACAAGGCGCGGCTGATCGAGAAGATCGCCGACCTGGTCAAGGAAAAATTGATCGAGGGCATTTCCGAACTGCGCGACGAGTCCGACAAGGACGGCATGCGCGTGGTCATCGAGGTGCGCCGCGACACGATGGCCGACGTGCTGTTGAACAACCTGTTCCAGCAGACGCAGATGCAGGTCACGTTCGGCATCAACATGGTCGCGCTGGTCGACGGCCAGCCGAAGCTGCTGACGCTCAAGCAGATTCTCGAAGCGTTCGTGCGCCATCGCCGCGAAGTCGTCACGCGCCGCACGATTTTCGAACTGCGCAAGGCGCGCGGCCGCGCCCACATCCTCGAAGGCCTGACCGTCGCGCTCGCGAATATCGACGAGATGATCGAGCTGATCAAGACTTCGGCCAATCCGCAGGCGGCGAAAGAGCGGATGCTCGCGCGCCACTGGGAACCGGGCCTGGTTCGCACGCTGCTTGCCGCGACCGGCGCCGAGGTCTCGCGGCCCGAGGACATGCCGGCAGGCACCGGCCTCGTCGACAAGGGATACCAGCTTTCCGAGGCGCAGGCCAAGGAAATCCTCGAGATGCGCCTGAACCGCCTGACCGGGCTGGAGCAGGAAAAGCTGTCGGACGAATACCGCGAGCTTCTGCTCGAGATCGTCGGGCTGATCGCGATCCTCGAGGATCCCGACAAGTTGATGAAGGTCATCCGCGACGAACTCGCCGAACTGCGCCAGGACTTCGGCGACGAGCGCCGCACCGTGATCCTGCGCAGCCAGGAAGACCTCGACGTGCTCGATCTGATCGAGCCCGAAGACGTCGTCGTGACGCTGTCGCACGCCGGCTATGCGAAGCGCCAGCCGGTCAGCACCTATCGCGCGCAAAAGCGCGGCGGCAAGGGGCGCTCGGCGACATCGGTGAAGGAAGAGGATTTCGTCTCGCAAGTATGGGTCGTCAACACGCACGACACGTTGCTGACGTTCACCAGCACAGGGCGCGTGTATTGGCTCAAGGTTCACCGCATTCCGGATGCCGGCCCGAACTCGCGCGGCAAGCCGATCGTGAACCTGCTGCCGCTGGAGGCCGAGGAGCGCGTGCAGGCCGTGCTGCCGGTGCGCGAATACTCGGCGGACCGCCACGTGTTCTTCGCCACGCGCAACGGCACGGTCAAGAAGACGCCGCTGACCGAATTCGCGTTCCAGTTGCAGAAGGGCAAGATCGCGATCTCGCTCGACGAAGGCGACGCGCTGGTCGATGTGCAGCTCACCGACGGTCAACGCGACGTCATGCTGTTCGCCTCGAACGGCAAGGCCGTGCGCTTCGACGAAACCGAAGTGCGTTCGATGGGCCGCACGGCGACCGGCGTGCGCGGCATCCGGCTGATGCCGGGCGAGCAGGTCGTCAGCCTGATCATCGCCGACGGCGAAGCCGATGTGCTGACCGCAACGGCGCGCGGCTACGGCAAGCGCACGCCACTCGATGAATACCCGAAGAAGGGACGCGGCACGCAGGGCGTCATTGCGATCCAGTGTTCCGAGCGCAACGGCGCGCTGGTCGCGGCCGTGCAGATCGACAGCGCGCACGAGATCATGCTGATCTCGAACCAGGGCACGCTCGTGCGCACACGTGCGGCAGAGGTCGCGCGCGTCGGCCGCAACACGCAAGGAGTGACATTGATCCGCTTGCCTTCGGAAGAAGCGCTGGTCGGCGTCGTGCGTATAGAAGCGTTGAATGGCGACGACGACAACGATAGCGAAGCGGCTGCGATATCTGACGCGCCAGAACCTGCCTGAAACTGATTGGGGCTATGGCCGCATTGGCGCTAACGCGGTCGGCGAACACGCTCTCAGCCCCTCTCCCCTCGGGAGAGGGGTTGGGGTGAGGGTCGGGTTTCGTACCAACGTCGATACAAGGCCCGACCCTCATCCGGCGCTCCGCGCCACCTTCTCCCGATGGGAGAAGGGAAATATCAGCCAATCGCCGCGAGCATCGCCTCGGCGCTCGACACCTTGAACTCGCCCGGCGCTTCGATATGCAACTGCTTGACGACGCCGTCTTCGGCATATAGCGCGAAGCGCTTGCCGCGCATGCCAAGCCCGAACGGACTGCCGTCCATTTCCAGGCCAAGCGCCTTCGAGAACGTTCCGTTGCCGTCGGCGAGCATCAGCAGCGAGTCGGGAACATGCTGGTCCTTGGCCCAGGCGTTCATGACAAACGCGTCGTTGACGGCAAGACAGGCGACATCGACGCCTTTACTCTTGAAGTCGCCGAGCTTCTGCACGTAGCCGGGCAAATGCTTCGCCGAGCAGGTGGGCGTGAAAGCGCCAGGCACGGAAAACAGCACGACCTTCTTGCCCTTGAAGACCTCGTCCGTGTTGATCGCCTGGACGCCGTCCTTCAGGTAGTTGAGTGTTGCGTTCGGAATGCGGTCTCCGACTTTGATCGTCATGGCTTGCTCCTCTGGGGGGTGGGTGCGGTCCGCTCGCGGCGACCTGAACGCCAATGATAATGCCTCCACCTGAACTTAGCCCACAGGTGAGATTGTCGCGGCCTCGTTGGGCGGCCCGTATTTGTGTCGAAAAGCGCGTTTTCAACGGCCTTGAAAGGCAGGTCGCCGCCACTATTTTCCAGGCATACGGGCCTGGTGCCCGGCACCTATTTTGGAGGCAACAATGACCATTACCCGTTACAGCCACTGGAATCAGCCGCGTCGGTTCCAGGACGAACTCAAGCAGGTTTTCGACCGTTTCTTCACCGATGACGAAACCGATCAGTCGAACGTCGTGACCAGCCAGTGGACGCCGCGCGTCGAC
>DASSGP010000135.1:0-7632 GCA_035693405.1 Rudaea sp.
ATGACCATTACCCGTTACAGCCACTGGAATCAGCCGCGTCGGTTCCAGGACGAACTCAAGCAGGTTTTCGACCGTTTCTTCACCGATGACGAAACCGATCAGTCGAACGTCGTGACCAGCCAGTGGACGCCGCGCGTCGACATCAAGGAAGAAGACAAGCGCTTCGTCATCCTGGCCGATATCCCGGGCGTAGACCCGAAGGACATCGACATCAGCATGGACAAGGGCATTCTGACGATTCGCGGTGAGCGCCAGTCGGAAAGCAAGGACCAGAACGGCAAGGTGACGCGCGTCGAGCGTTCCTATGGCGCGTTCTATCGCCGCTTCGCGCTGCCCGACAGCGCCGATGCCGATGGCATCAGTGCAACCGGCAAGCATGGCGTGCTTGAAATTTCGATTCCGAAGAAGCCGGAAACGACTCCGCGCCGGATCAGCATCAGCCACTAAGCGGGTGTGATCGGACAGGCCCGCGGCCGGCTATGCTGGCCGCGGGCCGATGTTTGTGCGACGCAAATAATTCTTGAAGATCACGGCTGTCCGCGAGTTCAGGCATTGGGCTATGCTGGGCTCGCGCGCAGGGTTGCCCCAATCCGCCTTCGGCACCTTCCCCCGCAAGCGGGGGAAGGAATGTTTTCTAGGACGTCCCGAAGGGGAAAGTTAGGACGTCCCGAAGCGGATCCTTCCTCCGCTTGCGGGGGAAGGTGGCGGCAGCCGGACGGGGGCAAACACTGCGAATGCAGCAGGAGTTTCGCGAGGTCCGACGCAACGGTTGAGCGATTTTACCGACATGCAGTTCAAAGACTACTATGACATTCTTGGCGTGAAGCCTGAAGCCAGCGAGGCGGAAATCAAATCCGCCTATCGCAAGCTCGCGCGCAAGTTTCACCCGGACGTCAGCAAGGAAAGCGGCGCCGAGGAAAAATTCAAATCGGCGAACGAAGCCTACGAGGCGCTCAAGGATCCGGCCAAGCGCCGCGCGTACGACCAGTTGCGCGCGCAGGGGTATCGGCCGGGGCAGGAATTCCATCCGCCGCCGCATTACGGCGACGGCGCCGAGTTCGATTTTTCCAATCTCGACGGCGAAAGCGGCTTCAGCGATTTCTTCGAATCGTTGTTCGGTCGCGGCGGCGCGCGTCCCGGTGGACGGCCCGGCGGTCCGCGACGCGGGCGCGACGTGCAGGCGCGCATCCGGCTTCCACTGGCGACCGCCTACAGCGGCGGACGCGAACGCATTACCTTGCGCGATCCCGACGGCGGCGAGCGCACGCTCGAGGTAAAGATTCCGGCCGGCGTGCTTCCGGGACAGCAAATTCGCCTTGCGGGGCAGGGTTCTCCGGGCAGCCAGGGTGCGCCGGCCGGCGACCTGATGCTCGAAATCAACGTCGACGACGATCCGCAGTTTCACCTGCAGGGCCGCGATGTGCTGCTGACGCTGCCGATCTCCCCCTGGGAAGCGGCGCTGGGTGCGACCGTGACGGTGCCAACGCTGGGCGGGGAAGTCGAATTGAAGGTTCCGCCGGGTTCGAACAGCGGCAGCCGCATGCGCCTGCGCGGACGCGGCATGCCGGGCAAGACGCCCGGCGATCAACTGGTTACGCTGGAGGTCTACGCTCCCGCGCCGCAGACCGAAGCGCAGCGCAAGCTATACGAACAACTGGCGCGAGCGTTCGAAACCAACCCGCGCGGCGCACTCTAGCAGCGCGCTCGCTCCCTGCGCTTCAGTGCTTTGCGAGAAGCTTCTCGATCGTGTTCTTCAATTCGGTATCGTTGATCGGCTTGGTCACGTAGGCCTTGGCGCCTTGGCGCATGCCCCAGACCCGATCCGTCTCCTGGTCCTTCGTCGTGACCATGATGATCGGGATATGGCTGGTCTTTGAATCCTTCGCGATTGTTCGCGTGGCCTGGAACCCGTTGAGGTTCGGCATCACGACGTCCATGAGGATCAGGTCGGGCACCTCACGCTTGGCGGCTTCCACGCCGGCGGCTCCATCTTCGGCGGTGATTGCCTGATGGCCGAGCTTTTCGACGATGCGTTTGAGTCCGACCAACTGTGATGGAGAGTCGTCAACGATAAGAATGCGCGCCATAAGTTTCCCGTCGTCCCCTGTGCGGTTCGATGCATTCTAAATGCCGGCGCGGGAGAAGGCCACAGCGCTTTTCAGACACTGCGATGAGGTTCGCACAAGACCTCGCCGCGCGTCGAGCTTCGGTGGCGAAACGCGATATCAATCCGTCGATTAGACGGCAAATCTCAGTGGGATTCGAATCTGTTTCGGCCTGACTTAGAGCTTGACAACAGTTCGTCCAAACGAGTCGCCGGCCAGCATCGTGTCGAAAACTGCCGGCAAGTCGGTGAGCGTGACCTCGCGCGTCGCTATCCGGTCCAGATGGGCCGGACGCCAGTCGGTCGCCAGGTGCTGCCAGATCGCGTCGCGAATATCGCGCGCGGTGCCGGCCGAGGCGATGCCCAGCAGACTGACGCCGCGAATGATGAAGGGCATCACCGTCGTTTGCAGTTCGATGCTGGCGGCGTTGCCGCAGCTTGCGATGTTTCCATACGGATGGACGACGCGCGTCAGTCCGGCCAGCATGTCGCCGCCGACGTTGTCGATCGCTCCGGCCCAGCGGCTGGTTTCGAGCGGGCGCTGGCCCCAGTACAAATCCTTGCGCGAGATGCACTGCTTCGCCCCGAGGGCGATCAGGTCGTCGAAATGTTCGAGCTTGCCGCTGATCGCATGCGCCTCGTAGCCGGCGCTCGCGAGCATGTCGATCGCCAGCGAGCCGACTCCGCCGGTCGCACCGGTGACGACGATCGGCCCCATTTCCGGAGTCTGTCCGTTCTGCTCCATGCGATACAGCGACAGCGCGGCGGTGAAGCCAGCGGTGCCGAGAATCATTGACTCGCGCAATGTCAGACCGGCGGGGAGGGCGATCGCCCACTTCGCCTGCAGGCGCGCGTATTGCGCGTAGCCGCCATCGCGCGTTTCGCTGAGCCCGCTACCGGTGCAAAGCACCTGGTCGCCTTCCTTGAACGCCGGATCGGTCGAAGCGACGACATAGCCAGCGACGTCGATACCGCCATTGAGCGGCGATTCGCGCAGGATGCGGCCTTTGCCGCTGCCAGCCAGCGCGTCCTTGTAGTTGACCGAGGAGTAGGCGACTTTGACCACGACCTCGCCGGGAGAAAGGTCATCAACCTTCATCTCCTCGATGCCGGCGCGATGCTTGTCGCGGTCGGCGTGGATGCGGAAGGCTTGGAAGGGGTTTGAGGCGGATTCACTCACCGTATGTTCCTCGTGCTCTCTACGCTCGTCATTCCGGCGAACGCCGGAATCCAGCTCTGCAAACGAGTCTACAAGAGCTCGGGATACAAGTCGCGCCAGCTCTGATTTGATTCCTCGATCAGCTCCACTTTCCAAGCGCGCTTCCATTCTTTGATTGCCTTCACGCGCAGAATCGCGGATTCCATTGTCTCGTGCTGTTCGAACCAGACCAGGTTGTGAACGCGATAGGTTTTCGTAAAGCCTTCGATGAGGTCGTTCTTATGTTCCCAGACACGTTTGATCAGGTTGGACGTGACGCCAACGTACAGGGTCCCGTCCCATCCACTCGCTAAAATATAGACACAAGGCTGTTTCACTGGAGAGCTGGATCCCGGCTTGACCAGCTCCGCTGTTGAGAGCCGCCGGGATGACGAACCTAAGAGCAAGGCATCATCGCGCACGCGCGCTTATGTAACACGATCAGCTCTGTCCGCGCCTCAGTTGGCCTTGTGTATCGCTCGTTTGTCGACCGACAGCGCCGCCTCGTGCACCGCTTCGCTCAAGGTCGGATGCGCATGCACGATGCGGGCGAGGTCCTCGGCCGAGCCGTGGAATTCCATCGCGACGACCGCTTCGGCAATGAGTTCGGAGACGCCCGGTCCGACCATGTGCACGCCGAGGATGCGATCCGTTTCCGCGTGCGCGATCACCTTGACCTGGCCCGCGGTCTCGTTCATCGCGACCGCGCGGCCGACCGCGGCAAACGGAAAACTTCCGGTTTTATACGGGATGCCGGCCGCCTTGAGCTCTTCTTCGGTCTTGCCGGCCCAGGCGATTTCCGGCTCGGTGTAGATGACCCACGGAATCGTGTCGTAGTTGACGTGCCCGGCCTTGCCGGCGATCAGCTCGGCGACAGCCATGCCTTCCTCGAATCCCTTGTGTGCCAGCATCGCGCCGCGCACGCAATCGCCGACGGCCCAGATGCCTTCGACGCCGGTCCAGCAATGCTCGTCGACGTCGATGCGCCCGCGTGCATCGGCCTTGACGCCGGTGCCTTCGCCGAGCACGCCTTCGGTGTAGGCGTGGCGGCCGACGGCGACGAGCAGCTTGTCGACGACGATCTTCTGCTCGCCCTTGGCGTCGGCATAGGTGACTTCGACCGTATCGCCCTTGATGTCGGCCTTGCTGACCTTGGCGCCGAGCTTGATATTGAGTCCCTGCTTGGCAAATTCGCGCGCGGCGACCCTGGCGACGTCGCGATCCGCCATGCCAAGGAAATCCGGCAGCGCTTCGAGCACGGTCACTTCGGAGCCGAGGCGGCGCCACACGCTGCCGAGTTCCAGACCAATGACGCCGGCGCCGATGACGCCGAGACGCTTCGGCACTGCTTCGACATCGAGCGCGCCGGCATTGTCGAGGATCAGCTTGTTGTCGAACTTCGCGAACGGCAACTCGATAGGAGCCGAACCCGTCGCGATGATGACGTTGGTCGCCGCGATCGTTTGTTTCGAGCCATCGGGCGCGGAGATTTCGACCTGGCGATCCTTCAGCAGCTTGCCGATGCCGAAGTACGAAGTGATCTTGTTGCCCTTGAACAGAAGCGCCACGCCACCGGTGAACTGGCGCACGATCTTGTCCTTTCGCGCGACCATTGCCTTGACGTCCATCTTGGCGCCCGTGACGCTGATGCCATGATCGCCGAAGCTGTGCTGCAGGTTGTGGAACTGCTTCGACGAATCGAGCAGCGCCTTGGACGGAATACAGCCGACGCGCAGGCAGGTGCCGCCGAGCGCCGCCTTGCCGTCCTTGCCGAGGCCGGCATCGATGCATGCGGTCTTGAGTCCGAGCTGCGCGGCACGGATCGCGGCGTGATATCCAGCGGGGCCGCCGCCGATGACGATGACGTCGTAGGTGTCTGTCATGTTCGTTCCTGGGTTGAGCTCGATTGGAAGAGCGTGAGGAGGTGAGGAGTCAGGAGTGAGGAAGTGCGAAGAGGAGCTCTGCTGACTCCTCACGAGGCCGCGCAGCGGCCGACCTCACTCCTCACGCTCTCTCACATTCCCAACAGCATCCGCTGCGGATTCTCCAGCTGATTCTTGATATCGACCAGGAACAGCACCGCATCCTTGCCGTCGATGATGCGATGGTCGTAGCTGATCGCGACGTACATCATCGGCGCGGCGACGACGGCGCCATTTTCGACGATGGCGCGTTCCTTGATCGTGTGCATGCCGAGAATCGCGCTCTGCGGCGGGTTGACGATCGGTGTCGAGAACAGCGAGCCGAAGGTGCCGCCGTTGGTGATCGTGAACGTTCCGCCTTGCAGGTCCTCGAGTTTCAATCCGCCTTCACGCGCCTGCTTCGCATAGGCTGCGATCGCTTTTTCGATATCGGCGAAGCTCATGCCCTGCGCATCGCGCAGCACCGGCGTGACCAGACCCTTGTCGGTCGACACTGCGACCGAGATGTCCTGGTAGCCGTGATAGATGACGTCGTTTCCGTCGACCGAGGCGTTGACGATCGGATGGCGCTTTAGCGCTTCGCACGCGGCCTTGACGAAAAAGCTCATGTAGCCGAGCTTGATGCCGTTGGCTTTCTCGAACGATTCGCCGAGTTCCTTGCGCATCAGCGCGACCTTCGCGAGGTTGATCTCGTTGAACGAGGTCAGCATCGCGATCGAATTCTTCGACTGCATCAGGCGCTCGGCGATCTTCGCGCGCATGCGCGTCATCGGGACGCGTTCTTCAGGGCGTGGGCCTGAGGGGGCAGGGCGGAGGGCTGAAGGCTGAGGGCTGGTGGGCGCCTCTGCCTTTGCCGGTGCGGCAGCGCCAGTGCGCATGAAGTTGACGAGGTCTTCTTTTGTCACCTGGCCGCCGCGTCCGGTGCCGGCTATTTGTGCTGGATCGATCTTGTTTTCGGTTGCCACGCGCTGGCCGGCTGGCGACAGTTCGGCCGCCTTGCCAGAGGCAGGGCTGAGGGCTGAGGGCTGAGGGCTGGGGGTGGGCGCAGCCGGCTTCGGCGCTTCTGCTTTTGCAGGCGCTGCGGGTGCTGCCGCAGCAACCGCGCCTTCCTCGATGATCGCGAGGATTTCCTGGCTCGTCACGGTGGCGCCGGTTTCCTTGCGGATTTCCTTGAGCACGCCGTCGGCCTGCGCCGGCACTTCCAGCACGACCTTGTCGGTTTCCAGGTCGACCAGGTTCTCGTCGCGCCTGACCGTGTCGCCGGCCTTCTTGTGCCAGGTCGCGATCGTCGCGTCGGAAACGGATTCGGGCAGAACCGGTACCTTGACTTCGAGTGCCATAAGATTAGGTCTCTTTTTTTAAAAGTATATCTATTCAGCGGCGTGGTTGAAGCCGGGTGATGCAACCAGCGCCTGCTCGACCAGTTCGGCCTGCTCGGCGATGTGCGTGTTCAGATGACCTGCCGCAGGCGCTGGCGAGCGCACGCGGCCGGCATAGTGAAGCGAATGCTGGTCGCCGATGCAGGCGAGCAGGTGATGCTGGATCTGGTACCACGCGCCCTGGTTCATCGGCTCTTCCTGGCACCAGACGACTTCGGTCGTCGCCGGATACTTTTCGATCTGCGCGCTCACCGCGTCGCGCGGGAACGGATAGAGTTGCTCGACGCGGATGATCGCGACGTCGGTCACGCCGCGCTTCGCCGCTTCCTCGACGAGGTCGTAGTAGACCTTGCCCGAGCACAGCACGATCCGGCGCAATTGCTTGCCGGCCTTCGCCGTCGTATCGGCGATCACGCGCTGGAACGAGCCGTTCGCGAGTTCGTCGAGCGTCGATACCGCCATCTTGTGACGCAGCAGCGACTTCGGGGTCATCACGATCAGCGGCTTGCGGCAATCGCGCACCATCTGCCGGCGCAGCATGTGGAACATCTGCGCCGGTGTCGTCGGCACGCAGACCTGCATGTTGTCGAGTGCGCACAGTTGCAGGTAGCGCTCGAGGCGCGCCGAGGAATGCTCGGGGCCCTGGCCTTCGTAGCCGTGCGGCAACAGCAGCACGAGGCCGGAGTAGCGTCCCCACTTGGCCTCGCCGGACGAGATGAACTGGTCGATCACGACCTGGGCGCCGTTGGCGAAATCGCCGAACTGGCCTTCCCAAAGCACGAGCGTGTTCGGCTCGGCCGTCGAGTAGCCGTACTCGAACGCCATGACCGCTTCCTCGCTCAGCAGCGAGTCGATGATCGCGACGGTCGCGCCGTCGCGCACGCGCGTCAGCGGCGTGAAATCGCGGCCGCTGTTCTGGTCGTGCAGCACGGCGTGGCGATGGAAGAACGTGCCGCGGCCGGAATCCTGGCCGACCAGGCGCAGGTCGTTTCCGTCGGCGATGACCGATGCGTAGGCGAGATTTTCGGC
>DASSGP010000136.1:0-7011 GCA_035693405.1 Rudaea sp.
GCGACGATCATCGGCAGCGTGCTGATGATCGCGCTTACGCTGATCTGCCAGATCAAGCCGGAGTGGTTCGTGCGCGGATTTACCCACGACGAAGCGGTCGTCGCGGTCGCTGCGGAATTCCTGCGCTACATCTCGTGGAATTTCGTCGCCCAGTGCATCGTGTTCACCTGTTCCGGCATGTTCCAGGCGCTCGGCAACACCGTGCCGGCGCTGATGAGCAGCGCGTCACGATTGTTCACGTTCGCCCTGCCGGCAGTCTGGCTGTCGCGCCAGCCGGGCTTCCAGCTGCATCACGTCTGGCTGGTGTCGATGGCCAGCGTCGCGCTTCAAGCCGTTTTCAGCCTGTGGCTGTTGCGGCGGCAGTTTCAGCAACGGTTGCAGCAGGTACCTGCAGCAGCGGCGGCGTGAAATCGGGAGATCACGCTCGTCCGTTTCCATCGTAGTTCGCGTCGTCCTCGCGGATATGGCTGGCAAAACTGAGAGTCCACCCGCTCTTCCGGGGAAGCAATTGTAATTTGATGCTTACAGAAGTATCTCGCGCAACGGATTCTTTAGAGGTCGTCATTCCCGCGGAAGCGGGAATCCACGTTGCACTGCTTCCAGGAATGGCGAAGGCGCCAGGATCAAGATGGATGACCAGCTCCGCTGTTGAGAGCCCCGCTTTCGCGGGAATGACGCCAGTGGAGTGTTCTTGCTATCGAGCAGCGGATACGCAATTTCGCCCCCGGCTCCACGGGAGGATACTTATTCCACCCCCGCGATCTGTTTGAGCGCACCCTCGAACACCTCGACAGGTTGCCCGCCGGAGATCAGGTGCCGGTCATTGACGATGACGGCCGGCACTGCATGGATGCCGTGTTCCACGTAAAAGCGTTCCTTGGCACGCACGTCCGCAGCGTAAGCGTCGGATGAAAGAATCTCGCGCGCCCGCGACGGCGACAATCCGACATCGCTCGCGACGCGCACCAGCACCTCGTGCGCGCCGATGTGCTCGCCTTCGGTGAAGTACGCACGAAACAACGCATGCTTGAGCGCCTGCTGCCGGCCTTCGAGTCCGGCCCAATGCAGCAGGCGATGCGCATCGAAGGTGTTGTAAATGCGCTCGCGTTTGCGAAACTCGAAACCGAGCGCCTCGCCGCGCGCGCGCAGCGCTTCGCGATTTTTCGCGAACTGTTCGGGCATCGCGCCATATTTCTGCTTCAGGTATTCATCGGTCTCCTGCCCCTCGGACCGCATTTCCGGATTCAGTTCGAACGGTTGGAAATGGATTTTCGTCGTGATCTTGCCATCCAGACGCTGCAGCGCCTGCTCCAGCGACTTCAGTCCGATCACGCACCACGGGCACGACACATCGGACACGAAATCGATCTTCAGCGGCACAGGACTTGTTCCAGTTGATTGGGACGCCACAGCAATAAGGTTCCTTCGAGAGAATTTGTTCCACAGCCAGCGGCCACCGGCTGCAGTTTGGGTGTCATCAATATGCGGGCAAAGACACAGCGTTCAACAAAGCTTTCCTTTCGATCATGTTCACAACTCCATAACACTGGCTGGCCGATAACGTCCGGGCCGGGTCCGCTTGCTTCACTACGCGAGCGCCGGCAACATCCCGTCCACCAGTCGGCGCGCGCCGCTGGTACTTTTCCCCGCACAAGGAGGCGTTCATGACTCTTTCGCACCACAGCACCACCACCCCCTGGATTCACCGCGCAGCGGCCGTTGCCCTGCTCGGTGTGTGCGCCCCGGCGACTGCGATTACGTTTGGCGAGTCCGACGGGACTGCACATCCGTTCGTCGGATCGATGGTCGTCAGCATTCCCGGCGAGGGCGTGTTCCAGTGGTGTTCGGGAACCCTGATTGCTCCGCAAGTGTTCCTCACCGCAAGCCACTGCACGGCACCGGTGGCGTCATTTGTCGCGAACAATCCCGGCTCGGTGTTCTATGTGACGTTCGATCCGGTAATTGACACAACGGGGCTGATCGGAACGTTCTACACGGGGACTCCGCACACCAATCCGCTCTACGCGAGCGGCGGCAACAACGATCCATACGACGTCGCCGTGATCACGCTCGATCTGGCGCCGCCGATCACGCCAGCCGAACTGCCCACGGCCGGGCTGCTGGATGCGATGAAGGCTGATCATTTGCTGCCGACGGCGCGCTTTACCGCGGTCGGCTACGGCACGACGCGTGAGTCCATGCAGAAGGGGTGGCAAGGCATCCTCGACAACGTCGAACGCCAGCACGCGGACCAAGGCTTCTTCTCGCTGACCGCGGCCTGGGCAAGCTTCGACATGCTGCCGACGGGCGCGAACGACAGCGGCGGTACCTGTTACGGTGATTCCGGCGGCCCGCACTTCGTCCACCAGGATGGCGTCGAGACCGACATCGTCGCCGCGATCACGATCACCGGCGATGCGCAGTGCAAGGCGCTCGACAAGGACTATCGCGTCGACACGCCGAACGCGCGTGCGTTCCTCGGGCAGTTCGTCACGTTGCCCTGACCCGAAACAAATTACCTCCCCGGAGGAGAGAGCATGTCTTCTTTGCTCGTCATCCCGGCTTTCGCCGGGATGACGGCTTCTTGCATCCCTCGCAGTGCACGGAGAGGGTCGGCGCTTCAAGTCAGCGCAAACGTAACCACGAACTGCACGGCGTGGTAGACGTAGAGATTGAACAGCACGATCGCCGCGACCAGGCCGAAGGCGGCCAGGAACGCCTTTGTCCATCCCGTGGAATAGGCGCGTCGCACCGCGAGCACGGCGTATGCCGGAAGCAACGTCCGCATCAACCAGTCATACGCTGCATCTGGCGGATGAAGGGCGCCGGGCAGGAGATTGAGAAGATTGCTGAGCTGCAGGACGACCTGCAGCGAAAGCATCCAGAACGATAGGTAATGCAGAGCAAACACGAAGTGCTCGGCGTAGTACCGGCGCTGGCCGGCAAACATCAACAGCAACGCGAGCGCGGCAATCGGTACGTGAAGGATCACGAGCGCCTTGCTGACGTCGTTGGCCTTGGCGTCGTAGGCAAGACGATAGTCGCGATAGCTGTAGCCGATCGCGCCGGGCGGGAGTTCAAGTGCTCCGGAAGGCATGGACGGCCGAGAGGGGCCGCCAGCCGGTGCGGCGTGCGCCGCTTCGTCGCGCTGCCGCACACGCTCGCCGATCCATCGTTCGGCCAATGGCGAATAGAACTGTCCTGTAGAGGCAAGCTGCTGCGCACTCAGCGTCTCATCCGGCCCAGACGCCAGCTGCCTGATACGTCCGGAAACCTGCTGGTTGAATTGCAGCGTCAAGTCGCCGCCGAGAGAAGGCGCGATGAAATAAACGACGCTGACGGCGAGGAACAGCGAGACCGGCGAAATCCAGCGCGCGCGCCGGCCATCGAAATATTCGCGCGACAGCAAACCGGGCTGGAACGCCAGCGCGCTGATCGTGCGCCAGAAGCGGCCATCGAGATCGGTCGCGCTCGCGACGAACTGGTGCAGCAGATGGCCGAAACGGCGGTCGCTTTCGACGAAGCGCTTCTGGCCGCAGGTCTGGCAGAAGTCGCCGATCAGCGTCGTGCCGCAGTTCGAACAAGAAGTCACTCGGGTTTCCTTCGGTTATCCCGGACGACTGATCATATCGCCAGGACTCATAGGCTCATGCACTTTTGTACGGATGAAATACAGTTGCATGCGCCGGGAGGTTCCACCGCCTGAGCTACGCTCGTGAGACAATTCACCCGTGCAAAACGCCGCCACATCGCTCGATCACCCGCAGGAATCGGCCGAATTCCGTTGCCTGGCGTTCCGCCCTGGCGTCGAACTTTATCGTGCCCGCATCATTCGCCATGCCTTCCAGGCACACGCGCATGATGCGTTTGGTCTCGGTGCGATCGAGTCGGGGGTGGAACGTTTTCGCTATCAGGGTGCCGAGCACCTGGCGCCGCCCGACTCGATAGTGTCGATGAATCCCGACGAACTGCATACGGGCCGTGCGGAATCCGCGGACGGCTGGCGCTATCGCATGATCTACATTGAACCCGATGTGGTCGAGACCATCACCGGCGAACACGGCTGGTGGTTCGACGACGTCGTCCGTCATGATGCGTCGAAAGCACGCCGTGTCACACACTTGCTCGATGGCCTGTGGCGGGCAAACGAGCCGCTCGCATTCGACAGTCTGTTGTTTTCCTTGCTCGCCGAGCTGCGCAAGTATGCCCGCGTGCCACGCGCGGCCGCGACAACTGCGCTGCGCTTTGACAGGGTAGTCGACTACATGCGCGCCGATCTGTCGCGTCACCTTTCGCTGGACGAGCTCGCCGGCGTCGCCGGACTGAGCCCATTTCATTTCCTGCGTTCCTTTCAGAAGCAATACCACGTGACGCCGCAGCAGATGCTGATGGCGTTGCGCCTGCTCGAAGCAAAGCGTTTGCTCGCGCTGGGCGAAGCGCCTTCCCAGGTGGCCCCTGCGACCGGCCTGTCCGACCAGGCTCACCTGACCCACGCTTTCGCCCAGCGCTACGGCGTGACCCCGGCGCGCTACCAGCGGCAATTGCGCAACTGAGTTTCATCGTGGCTGCGCAGCCACCGCAATTTGCTACAAGACACCGAGTGCACCGCGCCGCAACATGGCGCCACTATGGCGCTTGGAACTCTCTTCGCACTCGCGGCCGGCCTGATGTGGGGCCTGGTCTTCGTCGGCCCGCTGCTGCTACCCGAATATCCGGCTGCGCTGCAGTCCGTCGGTCGCTATCTGGCCTTTGGCCTGATCGCGCTGCCGTTGGCGTGGTTCGACCGCGACGCATTGCGTGAACTGAGCAGGTCTGACTGGTGGGTCGCTATCAAGCTCGCCGCGATCGGCAACCTGCTGTACTACCTGTGCCTGGCCAGCGCGATCCAGCGCGCCGGCGGACCGCTGCCGACGATGATCATCGGCACGCTGCCCGTAACGATTGCCGTGGGTGCCAACTTGTCCAGCGCGCAACGCCATGCGCGGTTGCCATGGATCCGCCTCGCACCCGCGCTCGCGCTGATCGTCGTCGGCATGGCTTTTGTGAACAATGTCGAAATAGCGGCGCTGGGTAATGACGCAGCGGCCGACACGACACGCTATGCACAGGGAGCCCTGCTCGCCCTCGGAGCGGTGGCGTGCTGGACCTGGTATCCGCTGCGCAATGCCGCCTGGCTGCGCGATCATCCCGGCCTAAGCCCCCGCATTTGGGCCACGGCCCAAGGCGTGGCGACACTTCCGCTGGCAGTGATCGGATACGCGCTGCTCTGGGGCGGCTTGAGAATGTCGGGCAACGATTTCGCAATGCCCGCCGGTCCGCGGCCATTCGTGTTCATCGGTCTGATGGCAGCGATCGGCTTGTTCGCTTCCTGGCTCGGCACACTGTGCTGGAACGAAGCCAGTCGGCGCCTGCCAACAACGGTCGCCGGGCAGTTGATCGTGTTCGAAACGCTTGCGGGCTTGACCTATTCCTTCATCCAGCGCAACAAGATTCCCGAGCCTCAAGTAGCTCTTGGTGTCACGCTTCTGATTGCCGGTGTGATATTGGCATTGCGCGTGAAACCGGAAAAAAAGCCGAGTACACCGTAGGCTGGGCGCCAAGCCGACGCTTTCGGCGCGAATTTGGCTTATGTCACGACCCAAACAAGAATTCGCTGGGCTTCGCAGCCAGCCTACGGGACATGATGCGTTCAGCCGAATTCCGGCTCGTGCAATTGCCGGACTTCGCAATCGAGTTCCCATCCGTCCGCGACGTGTATCGCAACGAAGCGCTCGGTCAGCGCAACAGCCTCTTCGATCGAGTCCGCATTGAGCATCGCATAGCCGCCGACGACTTCCTTGGTTTCGGTGAACGGTCCGTCGAGCACGCTTATCCTGCCGCCGCGGAGCCGGACGCGCTTGCCCTGGGCAGTCGGCGCAAGGCCCGCGGTGTCGAGCAACTTGCCGGCACTCGTCATTTCGCCCATGAGCTTGCCCATCTCGCTCATCAGCTGCTCGCTGGGCATCTTGCCAGTGTTCTCCTGGACACGAATCATCGAAAGAAAACGCATCGTAAATCTCCTGTGGAATTGACGGACGGCCATGCCGGCTTCGGCCAGCTTGCCGCTTCAATACAGACGACGAACGAGGTGGCGTGAAATCGACATTTCGCGGCCGCGATAATCTCGGACCTTCCGGGAAATGAACTTGATCCAAATTTTCCCGATCGCGGACGTGTTCGCAGCTCGCATGATCCGAAGCGCTTACTTCGGCGGAGGATACGCGACGATCAGAACGAGGTCGTCATCGCCGACCTGACGGACGCCGACGTTTGCTCCTTTCAAATCATCGGCAGGTTGAGCCCCTGCTCTCTCGCGCACTTCACCGCGATCTCGTAACCCGCATCCGCATGCCGCATCACGCCGGTGCCGGGATCGTTCCACAGTACACGCGCAAGGCGCTTGTCAGCTTCCTTCGTGCCGTCGCAGACGATCACGACGCCGCTGTGCTGGCTGTAGCCCATGCCGACGCCGCCGCCGTGGTGGAAGCTGACCCAGGTCGCACCGCCAGCCGTGTTGAGCAGGGCATTGAGGATCGGCCAGTCGGATACAGCGTCGCTGCCATCCCTCATCGCTTCGGTCTCGCGGTTGGGACTTGCAACCGATCCGGAATCCAGGTGATCGCGGCCTATCACGATCGGCGCCTTGAGTTCGCCGTTGCGCACCATCTGGTTGAACGCGAGCCCGAGCTTGTGACGCTGGCCGAGACCGACCCAGCAAATGCGCGCCGGCAAGCCCTGGAAGCTGATGCGCTTTTCGGCCATGTCGAGCCAGTTGTGCAGGTTCGCATCGTCGGGAATGAGCTCTTTTACCTTTTTGTCGGTTTTATAAATATCCTCGGGATCGCCGGATAACGCGACCCAGCGGAACGGCCCGACGCCGCGACAAAACAGCGGCCGCACGTAGGCCGGCACGAAACCCGGGAAGTCGAACGCGTTCGCGCAGCCTTCGTCCTTGGCCATCTGGCGGATGTT
>DASSGP010000137.1:0-2476 GCA_035693405.1 Rudaea sp.
ACCAATGGCCCGGGCAGCTGGTCGACGTTCTCCAGCATGTCGTCGGTCATCGGCACGAACTGTCGCATCGAAGTCTCCATTCATTGGGTCGAGCCCAGGCAAGCCAGTCAAGCAGAGCGGCATGGAACAAAAATGACAGCATTCGGGCATGTTGCAGGCAATGCGGAATGCCGGCGAACGCCAGCTGCCATTCACCCAAAGCGGTTTTTTTTCGCGTAATATCGAGCACGCACGGCCCGCCGCCCAAGGAGCACGCATGGAAAATCCCTGGCTGCACTTGCGTAATGCGAAGGATGAAGAGATCCCGCTGTTCGCGTCGGCGCTGCTGATCGCCAAGGACGAATACCCGCAACTCGCCGATGCCAACTACAAGGCGCGCCTGCGCGAGTACACCCGCCGCCTGCGCAAGGTCGTCAATCCCGCCGATCCTCCCGCAACGCAGTTGCGATCGCTGAACCAGTTTCTGTTCGAGGATCTCGGCTTCAGCGGCGACGACCAGGACTACTACGACCCGCGCAACAGTTATCTGAACGACGTGCTCGACCGGCGCCTCGGCAACCCGATATCGCTTGCCGTCGTACAGATCGAACTCGCGCGCCGGCTCGGCGTTCCGTTGCAGGGCGTCTCGTTCCCCGGACATTTTCTCGTGCGCCTGCCGATGGACGAAGGCATCGTCGTGCTCGATCCGTTCCAGAAGGGCCGTTCGCTCGATGCGGCCGAATTGCGCAGCCGCGCGCGCACGCATCTGGATACGCAAGAAATCGATGACCGCCGCCTGGCGCGGATGCTCGAGCCGGCCAGCCATCGCGCGATCCTGTCGCGCATGCTGCGCAATCTCAAGGCCGTCTATAGCGATCGCGAGGAGTGGGACAAGGCGTTGCGCTGCTGCGACCGTCTGCTGACCGTCGATTCGCATCAGCCGGTGGAGTTCCGTGATCGCGGCCGGCTCTACCGCACGCTCGGCCACCATCGCGCCGCGCGCGAGGATCTGCAGCGTTACCTGGCCCTTGTGCCGCAGGCCGAGGATGCCGATTCGGTCGGCTCGGAGCTCATCGAACTTGGCGCCGATCTGCCACGTCTGAACTAGTGGCCGGTAACGCTTGAATCGAAATCGGCTCCTGCTTCCACTTCAAGCTTTACAGGCCACACCGGCCGCGTCAGCCGATCTCGACCATCTCGAAGTCGGACTTCGTCACGCCACAGTCCGGACAGGTCCAGGTTTCCGATACATCTTCCCAGCGCGTGCCCGGCGCAATGCCGTCCGCGGGCCAGCCTTCGGCCTCGTTGTAGATGAAACCGCACACCACGCACATGAACGTGCGGTACGGAACTTCGACGGCGGATGGGGCGGACGTGCTCATCTTGGGCGTGGAAAGGATCAGGCCGCGTATTCTACCGGACGCTGCCGCGGGTGCGCACGACCCGCAGATTTGGCGGGCTGAAGCGCAAAAAAAAGGCTTTCGTCGACTGCGCCGGTGCGATCGCGCGCGAGCCGCTAAACTACGCGCCCTCATGCCCCGACTCCGGTCCCATTGCCTGCCCGCGCGCGGCCTGTACGCGATCACTGACGGGCCGCGCCCGGATTTGCTTGCGGCAGTCGAAGGCGCGCTCAGCGGCGGCTGCGCGATTGTGCAGTACCGCGACAAGTCCGCCGATCGCGAACGGCGCCACGCAGAAGCGGCCGGCTTGCTTGCCGTGTGCCGCCGCTTCGGCGTGCCACTGATCGTCAACGACGATGTGGAACTCGCCGCGGCCATCGGCGCGGACGGGGTGCACCTGGGCGAACGCGATGGTGACATCGATGCTGCACGAACAAGGCTTGGTGCGGATGCGATCATCGGTGTCTCCTGCTACGACTCGCTCGATCGCGCCAGGCAACTCGCCACCGCAGGTGCCGACTACCTGGCGTTCGGTGCGTTCTTTCCGTCACCGACCAAGCCGTTGGCACGGCGCGCTGACGTCAGCCTGCTGCGCGCTGCGACATTGCTCGGCCTGCCGCTGGTGGCGATCGGCGGCATAACGCCGGACAATGCGCAGCCGCTGGTCGAAGCCGGCGCCGACTTCGTCGCCGCGATTTCCGGCGTGTTCGCCGCTTCGGATCCGTCCGCCGCAGCGCGGCGCTATGCAAATTTGTTCACAAAGTAAAAATCCGTCCATGTCCAGCAATCACGATCTGTTCCAGCGCGCCCGACAGCTCATGCCCGGTGGCGTCAATTCGCCGGTGCGCGCGTTCAAGTCGGTAGGCGGCGAGCCGTTCTTCACCGATCGCGCCGACGGCGCCTACCTGTGGGATGTCGAAGGCAAGCGCTACATAGACTATGTCGGCTCGTGGGGGCCGATGGTCGCCGGCCACAACCATCCGAAGGTGCGCGCGGCGGTCGAACACGCAATCCGCGCCGGTCTGTCATTCGGCACGCCGTGTCCGGCCGAGGTGACCATGGCCGAAACGATCACGCGGCTCGTGCCGTCGCTCGAG
>DASSGP010000138.1:0-9255 GCA_035693405.1 Rudaea sp.
AACGCATCGGGGTGGAAGTCGTTCGGGAAGGCGATGCCACTGGCACGCAGCGCTTGAAGCTTTCCGCGGCGCTCGGCGATCAGCTTGTTTTCGTCTTGCGGAACGATTTCGTCCGTCATTGGTGTGCTCATTCGATAAAGCCAATCTTCATTCCGTTCGCCCTGAGCGTAGGCCCGCAGGGCCGAAGTCGAAGGGCAGCGTTTCGACTTCGCTCGCTGCGCGAGCTACGCTCAACGCGAACGGTTCTTACAAGCCAACGCTAGAAGTCGCATTACGCATCGACGCGCTTCGCCCCGGCCTCGAGGCCAGCCTTCAAACTCGCCTCGATAAACCCGTCGAGGTCGCCGTCGAGCACTTTCTGCGTGTCGGTACGTTCGATGCCGGTGCGCAGATCCTTGATGCGCGACTGGTCGAGCACATAGTTGCGGATCTGGCTGCCCCAGCCGATATCCGACTTCGTCGCTTCGAGCGCGGCCTTTTCCACGTTGCGCCTCTGGATCTCCATCTCGTATAGCTTGGCCTTGAGCATTTTCATCGCGCGGTCGCGGTTCGCGTGCTGCGAGCGTTCGGTCTGGCAAGCGACGACGATGCCACTGGGCACGTGCGTGATGCGCACCGCCGACTCGGTCTTGTTGACGTGCTGGCCGCCGGCGCCGGACGAACGATACACGTCGGTCCGCAGATCGGCCGGATTGATCGTGATGTCGATATCGTCGTCGACTTCGGGCGAGACGAAGATCGACGAGAACGAGGTATGCCGCCGGTTGTCGGAATCGAACGGCGACTTGCGCACCAGACGATGCACGCCGATCTCGGTCTTCAACCATCCGTACGCGTAGTCGCCTTCGACGCGGAACGTCGCGCTTTTGATCCCGGCGACGTCGCCTGCGCTGACCTCGAGCAATTCGGTTTTCCAGCCCCTGCCCTCGCACCAGCGCAGGTACATGCGCAGCAGCATCTCGGCCCAGTCCTGCGCCTCGGTGCCGCCGGCGCCGGCCTGCACGTCGACGAACGCGTTGTGCGAGTCCATCTTGCCGGAGAACATGCGCTGGAATTCGATCTTCTCGACGTGCGCGGCGAGCCCGTCGAGGTCGGCGGCAACCGCCTCGGCGGTGCTGTCGTCCTTCTCGGATTCGGCCAGTTCGAGCAGTTCGCCGGCGCCGCTCAGGCTATCGCCGAGCGTGCGGATGCCGTTGACGATCCTGTCGAGCGAAGCGCGTTCCTTGCCGAGTTGCTGCGCCCTCTCCGGATTGTCCCAGACGTTTGGATTCTCGAGTTCCCGGGTTACTTCCTCGAGACGCTCACTCTTGGTGTCGTAGTCAAAGATACCCCCTGAGCGAGGCGATGCGGCCTTGCAGGTCGGCGATGCGCGCGCGAATAGGATTGGTCTCGATCATGGTTCGGTCGATGGATGATTCGGTGGATGGTGGAAGCGCCAATGATAACAGGGCGCGCGACGTTTTCATGGCCATCGGACAGCGCAAGCACTCGGCCGCGGCCGATCCGCCGCGGACCGGCGTCCGGATCAGTCAGGCTCCGATGCCCGACTCGGCGATTACCTCGTCTTCGTAATCGACGAATCGCTGCAGGTCAACCTTGTCCAGGCGCAATCGCTGGGCCGCTGCGGAGAATGCCATGATCGACAGCACGCGCTGCGGATCGCGCGCCCACGGCGGTACGTACGTCGCCGGCGCAATCAGACCGCTGTCCCGAAACGGAGCAAGCGCAATGACGTCGGACGTGGTCACTCGCCCGACGAACAGCATTCGCAGCAATTCGCCACGCCCTTCCTGCAGAACCTTTCGGATGAAGATGTGAACGAGCATCACGCCCTCGAGGTAGGCCCCATCCTTGGTAAAACAGACCTTGCCATGCGGGTCGCCGCCACGGAACACACGCGCGGCACTGCGGTAACTCTCGACCTCGCTCTGCCCGGCGTCGAGGAATCCGCGGAACACTTCGACGAAGTCGGCGCCTTCGAGCGCCCGCTTCACCATGACCACGCGCAGCGCGATGCGCCGCAATCGCGAAATGTCCATCGAACCGGTGATGATCTCGGCAAACGTCGCCAGTCCCTCCTGCGTGCGCGTCGTTCGCGGCGCGCCCAGCCCGAGCGCCTTCAGGTGCGGCTGATGCAGGCCATTGAGCGCAGTAAGCGTGTGGATGAAAGCCTCGTGCTCCGTGAGTTGCGCCAGGTCCCGTTCGGAGAACAGCGCCGTCGCCCGCAAGGTGATGCGCTTGCTGCTGGCAGTTGCCTTCGATGGCAGCGTCGGGTCGAGCACGACCTTGACGTCGTCGTGCTGGAAGATCGGGCCGATGCGTTCGCGCAGCATCTCGGCGAATGCTTCGGCCGGAATGTCGAACGGCACCGGCGGCAACTTTTGATTGCCGACCAGCTCATCGGTGATCGCCAGCATCTCCTGCGCGCTGTCGGCGTTGGTCACGTCCTGACTGCGGTAGCGGGTGTCGGGACGGCCGTACAGCAACGTCGAGCAGCGCGTGAATTCCGGCGTGCCGATGCCAGCGAGCATCGAGGCGGCGACGTGATAGCTCCATGCCGTCTTGTACAGCCAGTTTCCAACCGGATGGCCGCGATCGACCTTGCGCATCAGTTCCTTCAATGCGGCAATTTCAGCGCCATGGACTTTCGGCTGCGATGGTGGTTCCGGCAGCTTCGGTTGTCCTCGCCGCCATCCGTCGAGAAAGCGCTCTTCCAGCGCGAGCGGCCAGTCGATCGCCTTGAGCACCTTGATCCGGCGCCCGATCGAGGCCAACTCCCGGTCGCGTTCGACCATCGCGGCGAGGACCGGGTCGAGCGAGCGGCGGACATCCTGAGCGACCGTAGCCATTGCGGCGTCTCCCTATTCTGACCTTGCTCATCGCATGCGCGACGACTCGGCGCGAGCCGGAGCCATCAACCGTCACTATGCGCCGATGTTCGATAATATCGCGTAAAGTCGCACGGCGGACGAAGCGGGAACGGACAGGCCGCACACTGGGCACAGAGGTATTTTTCGTTGCGTCGGCGCGTTCGACCGGGCGTGCTTGAACTATCCCACGCTCGGCGATCTGTACAGGCATGCGACCCGTGACGCGCTGTTACAAACGCGCGCACGGACGTGGCGAACAAGTCGTCCATGCGACTTTGCGACGCTCGCGCAAGGCTACGCGACCGATTGCCCTGGCCAGAGGAACGGGCCGACAAGCCGCTGGGTTTTGCATGGGACTTTGATCCCATTGCCGCGAGTATTGGGTTCTCTGAGAATGTCTTTGTCGTCGATTCACGCAATGGTCGACGCCTTGATCTGCGTCACCAGTCTTTGGGGATGGCTCGCACTACGCAGCAAGCGCAAGGTGCTCTTCACTGACGACGCTCCATGTCCGGAGAACGTGCAACCGCCTAAGCTCGACGTGATCCTGGTTCAATTTCTTGCAGTGCTTGCGAGGAGACAATCATGTTACCGACGACAATGTCCGAGAGGACGCTGTTTCGCGGCCTGTTCGATACGCTGATCCGTGCGGCAATGGTCGCCGCCCTGGTGGCGGCCTGCTACCAGGTGTTCCGCCCGTTCCTCTCTCTGGTGGTGTGGTCGGTGATCCTGGCGATCAACTTCTACCCGCTTCAGCGCATGCTCAAGGGCAGACTCGGCGGCAAGGACGGCCGCGCTGCAACCGTGATCGTGCTGTTGACCTTCATCATTCTCGTGGTGCCGATCTACGTGCTCGGCGTCTCCCTGACCGAGTCGGCGCAAGACGCACTCGTGTGGGTCAAGGACGGTTCGTTCCATATTCCGCCGCCGGCGGAGTCGGTCGCCACGTGGCCGCTGGTCGGCGAGAGGCTCTATGCTTTCTGGCAACAGGCGGCGACCGACTTGAGCGGACTAGCGCAAAAGCTGGCACCGCAGCTCAAGGATGTCAGCCTCGCCCTGCTCGGCAAGCTGGCCGGCTTCGGGCTCGGGCTCATGATGTTTCTTGTCGCCATAATCATTGCCGGCGTCATCATGGCGTTCGGCGAGAACGGTACCCGCAGCACGCTGCAGATCGCTGATCGGGTCTTCGGCCAGGGTCAGGGAGAGCCGGTCACCCGACTGTGCACCGCCACGATCCGTGCGGTAGCCCAGGGCGTCATCGGCATCGCCTTCATCCAGATGCTGCTGATCGGCATCGGCTTTGTGCTGATGGGGATTCCTGGCGGCGGCTTTCTCGCCCTCGTCGTGCTGGTGCTGGCCATCGTGCAGTTGCCGGCCTCCCTGGTCACACTTCCGGTCATCGTCTTCGTTTTCTTCACCCAGGGCGCCACCCTCGCGACGATCGTCTTCGCGATCTATATCTTCGTCGCCGGCCTGGTCGACAACGTGCTCAAGCCGCTGCTTCTGGGTCGTGGCGTCGATGTTCCGATGGCGGTCGTGTTGATCGGTTCGATCGGCGGCATGGCCACCACCGGCATCCTCGGTCTGTTCATCGGCCCCGTGGTCCTCGCGGTTGGCTATCAGTTGTTTTGGCGATGGGTCAGGAACGAAGCCGCCGACAGCGAGAAAGCTGCCGCGAACGCAGCTGCTTCGGAGGCTTCGGCCATCTGATACTGTCCAAAGCGACGCCGGCGACGACGCGTGCGTCTACAAAGGTTCTATGTGGCGCAGCAGCAGACGCAGCGATTGTGAGCCGTCCCACTCGTCGATTTCCAGCTGGAACGCAGCGCGCACACGCGGTGACAAAGGGCCGTAGCGTTCGGCATTGAACAGGACGGCATCGAGCAGTGCGTCGCGGCCGCACTGCCGCAGCTTCAGGCGCAGGTGCGCATCGCCGATCGCACGCGTGCCGGCGATGTCGAACTCGCCATCGAACAGCGGCTCCGGAAATGCCTGGCCCCAAGGACCAGCGCTGCGCAACTGGCGGGCGAGGTCGAGCGTGAAATCAGGCGCTTCGAGTTCGCCGTCGGTAGGCAGCACCGCATCGAGTTGTTCGGGTAGCAATCGCCGCCGCGCGGCCTGATCGAACGCCGCCGCAAAGCGTTCGATATCGCCGCGCTGCAAGCTCAATCCGGCCGCCATCGCATGGCCGCCAAAGCGGCCGAGCAGTCCGGGATTCGCGGCGTCGACATCGGCCAGCACGTCGCGCATGTGAAATCCCGAGATTGACCGCCCCGACCCCTTGACCTCGTCGTTGCCCTGCCCGGCCGGCGCAAAAGCGATGACGGGCCGGTTCAGTATTTCCTTCAGGCGCGATGCAACGAGGCCGACGATCCCTTGATGCCAGTCGGGCTCGAACAGAACCAGGCCGAATGGCAGCGACGCGCTGCCATGCTGCGAAATCCACTTGTTTACCGTCACCTCGGCCTGCGCGGTCATGTCGGACTGCAACTCCCGGCGCTCCGCGTTCAACGCAGACAGGCGATCAGCAAGCTCCCGCGCCCGACCGGCGTCGTCCGCGAGCAGGCATTCGATGCCCAGACCGATGTCGTCGATCCGGCCGGCGGCATTGAGCCGGGGCGCGACGACGAAGCCGAGGTCAGCCGCGCAAGCCTTGGCGATATCGCGCTTGCCGACGCTGAACAATGCCGCGATGCCGGCGCAGGCGCGCCCGCTGCGGATACGGCGCAATCCGGCTTCGACGAGGATGCGGTTGTTGTAGTCGAGCGCAACCAGGTCGGCGACGGTGCCAAGAGCGACCAGATCGAGCAGCACTGAAAGATCGGGGTCGATGATGCCGGATTCGGCAAACCAGCCGTCCGCGCGCAGGCTGGCACGCAGCGCGAGCAGCAGGTAGAACATCACGCCGACACCAGCGAGGTTCTTGCTCGCAAACGCATCACCCGGAAGGTTTGGGTTGACCATCGCATCGGCATCAGGGAGCGTCGCACCAGGCAGGTGGTGATCGGTGACGACGACGCGAATCCCGCGCGCATGCGCAGCCGCGATACCGGCGTGCGCGGCGACGCCGTTGTCGACGGTGATAAACAGATCGGGGCGCTGCACGGCCAACTCTTCGACCAGTGCCGGGCTCAAGCCGTAGCCGTGCACCGCGCGGTTCGGTACGCCGAAGCCGACGTTGCGCGCGCCAAGCAGGCGCAGTCCGCGCACCGCAACCGCGGTCCCCGTGGCCCCATCGCAATCGAAATCTCCGACGACGACGATGCGCTGTTGCTCGCGTATCGCGCTGCCGACAATGGCACACGCCCGCTCGAGGCCACCCAGGGTCGGTGGGAGCATTCCGGCCAGGCGGTATTCGACCTGCGCCGCATCGGTCACGCCGCGGGCGGCAAAAATGCGGCGCAACACCGGATGCCCCGGTAGATCCGGAGCGATTTCTGGAAGCGCACGACGGACAATGCGCGGTGCCTTCATGCCTGCGGCTTCGCCGGCAGCTTGCGCCAGAATCGCCAGCGATGGCCATGGCGATAAAGATAACGCTCGCCGCTGGCAAAGCTTAGGCGCAGTTCGCGGATGACCCGCTGGGTCAAGGCGCGCTGCATTGGCTGCCATTCATTTTCGAACGCCGCGTCCGCGGACGCATCTGCATCGACCAGTATGTGCGAATCGACAGCAGCGGCGGCCAGAGCGTCTGCCAGCGTATTCATTACCGGAACTTTCGCCAGCCGCGCCAGCGCGTGCACGATCTCATCGTTACTGACAACGGCGCTGCTCGTCGCCCTGACCCAGTCCGGCAGCATCCCAGCGCCCCAGAACCAGAGGCTGTTCACCGGGGACAGGCCGCGCCGGCTTCGTTCGGCGTTGAGGGGATGATTGTGCAGGATCACCTGCGCTTCGTTCAGCAGATGCTGCCAGCGGCGTCCCGCATCGCCGTCCGGCAGATGCCGCGCGACGTCGTCGCCGAGCGCCGCCTGCGGCGTCGAGAATTGCGGCAAGGTTGCTCCGGGCGGGCAACGCAGGTACCAGCGCGAAGGCAGGGTCGCTTCGAGCAGAAAGCCGGCGTCGCCGAACAACGGCTTGAGCGCACGCGCCAGTTGCTCGCTGTCCGAAGGCGACAAATCCATATTTCCACAAGCGAGCAGGCGCAAGGTTACGGCATCGGCAGCGACCCAGGCCGGGTCCGCGCGCAACCACAAGGTGCCGGCAGCATCGGCGCTGTCGAGGCTGCGAGTCAGCGCGGCAAACGGTATCGCCGTGCCGACGAACTCGAAGGATTCGCGCAGCATAGTGTCCCGGCCCGGCGCGACATCGGCCAGACGGTCGCCGCGCGATATCCAGAACGCCAGTTCGCCGGAACGCGCTTCCTCGGCAAGGTGGCGCAGCGGCGGCAGCAGCAAGGTCAGATGAGCCACGTGCCGGGCCTCGCAGATTCAGTCAGTGTTCGATCACGCGATGTAGCGAACCGCGACAATCTCGTAGCGCTTGGTGCCGTTGGACGCGGTGAATTCGAAACTGTCGCCTTCGCTCTTGCCGATCAGCGATCGCGCAAACGGAGAACTGATTGAAATCAGTTTCTGCTTGATGTCCGCTTCGAGGTCGCCGACGATCTGGTAGGTGACTTCCTCGCCGCTATCCTCGTCGGCGAGTTCGACGGTAGCGCCAAAAACGATGCGCGTGCCTGCGTTCAGGCGGTTGACATCGATGACCTCGGCGTAGCTCAACGCCGCTTCGATAGCCTGGATGCGGCCTTCGATGAAACCCTGCTGTTCGCGCGCAGCGTGATACTCGGCGTTCTCCTTCAGATCGCCGTGCGCCCGGGCCTCGGCGATTGCCGAGATGACGCGCGGCCGGTCCTGCGATTTCAGCTTTTCGACTTCGGCGCGCAGACGTTCGGCACCCTTGGCCGTCATTGGCGAACGTTTCATGCAAGTTCCCTGTGCAGTTCCTGCAAACTGTGGACTTCACCATCCCCGCGAAAGTCGAGCGAATGCAGCAGCGCGCGAGCGCCGGCAATCGTTGTCGAGTAGGTGATGCGTTGCTGCAATGCCTCGCGCCGGATCGAGAACGAGTCGGCGATTGCCTGCTTGCCTTCGGTCGTGTTGATGATGAACACGATCTCGCCGTTCTTGATCAGGTCGACGATATGCGGGCGGCCTTCGAGCACCTTGTTGATACGCTCGCAGACGATGCCATGTTCGGTCAGGAACGTGGCCGTGCCCGAGGTCGCGACGACGCTGAAACCGCGCTTGATCAGGTCGCGCGCTACCGGAAGCAGGCGCTGCTTGTCCGGATCGCGCACCGACACGAACGCCTTGCCGGCGCGTGGCGGTGAAATGTTCGCCGCCTCATGCGCGCGGGCAAACGCTGCGCCGAAGCTGCGTCCGACACCCATGACTTCGCCGGTCGAACGCATCTCCGGGCCGAGGATCGGGTCGACGTTCTGGAATTTCAGGAACGGGAAGATCGCTTCCTTGACCGAGTAATACCCGGGAATGACCTCGCGCATCGTGCCCTGCTGAATCAGGCTTCGTCCGACCATGCAGCGCGCGGCGATCTTCGCCAGCGCCACGCCGGTCGCCTTCGACACGAACGGCACCGTGCGCGATGCGCGTGGATTGACCTCGAGGATGAAGATCGTGGCTTCGCCGTCCTCGTTGGTCTGGATTGCGAACTGCGTGTTCATCAACCCGACGACTTTCAGCTCGCGCGCCATCTGCGCGACCTGGACGCGCAACGCCGCCTGCACCGCTGGCGGCAGCGAGTACGGCGGCAGCGAGCACGACGAATCGCCCGAGTGCACGCCGGCCTCTTCGATATGCTCCATGATGCCGCCGATCAGCACGTTTCCCTCGGCGTCGGCGACGATGTCGACATCGACTTCGACCGCGTTGTCGAGGAAGCGGTCGAGCAGCACCGGCGAGTCGTTCGAAACGCGCACGGCATCGGTGATGTAGCGCTTGAGATCCGCGTCGCCGTGCACGACTTCCATCGCGCGGCCACCCAGGACATAACTCGGACGCACGACCAGCGGATAACCGATCTCGCGCGCCAGTGCCAGCGCTTCGTCGGGATTGCGCGCGGTGCGGTTCGGCGGCTGGATCAGCGCCAGCTTGGTGACCATCTTCTGGAAGCGCTCGCGGTCTTCGGCAAGATCGATCGAATCCGGCGACGTGCCGATGATCGGCGCGCCATTGGCTTCGAGCGCACGCGCCAGCTTCAGCGGCGTCTGTCCGCCGTACTGCACGATCACGCCCTTGGGCTTTTCCTTGTCGATAATTTCGAGCACGTCTTCGAGCGTCAGGGGCTCGAAGTACAACCGGTCGGACGTGTCGTAGTCGGTCGAAACGGTCTCCGGATTGCAGTTGACCATGATCGTTTCGAAACC
>DASSGP010000139.1:0-18145 GCA_035693405.1 Rudaea sp.
AATGAGGAATGCGTACGGCGCCTGCTCGATGCCCTTGCGCCAGCTGTGCAGGCTCTTGGCGTAGAAATTCCGCAGCAGCATCTGCGCATTCGCCGCCGCGTAGTCGAGCGCCGCGAGCGCGCCGGTCTCGTTGTAGTTGACGTTGTCGCGCGCCGACCAGGAAAACTTTCCGGCCGGCGGCGGATCGACGCGATACCACTCGCGCGAAGTCGAGTCGGTCGACAGCGATTGCACCAGCGTCTCCGCAGTGCTGTTGCCGAAGGTCTCGTAGCCGCGGCCGATCGCGTTGTGATTCATCGCTACCGAGTCGGCGTACATGTGGCCGAAACCATCGCCGAAATTCCATGTGCTGACACCGGGCATGCCCAGACCGGTCAGAGTCTCGACCTCATGGAAGCTCAACGCGAGGAATTCGGTGAACGTGATCGGATCGATGTTCGGATTGTACGGTCCGGTTCCATTCCAGCTCATGAGCAGCGGAACGCTCTCATGCAGGTCGTGGACGACGACCGGATGCCAGTCGAAGAACATGCGGCTCGCCGCTTTGGTTGCCTCGTGCGTCAACTGGTGCGCGTCGCGATTGATATCGACGAAGGCGTACTTCGACCAGTACGGCGGCGACTGGCGCGGCAGCGTGGCGCGATCGGTCTTGCCCTTCAGGTAACGATAGAACCACTCGACCTGCTTGTCGCGGCCGTCCGGATTGGCGACCGGGTTGATCAGCACGACCGTGTTTTCGCGAATGCGGCGGATCATCGGCTGGTCCGAAACGGCAAGCCGATACGCCAGTTCGAGGACTGATTCGGTCGAACCGGTTTCGTCGGAATGCAATGCGGCATTGAAGTAATAAAAAGGCCGCGCGCCGGCGATCACGCGCTCGACCGCCGCGGCATCGAGCGTGCGCGGATCGGCAAGCGCGGCTGACGCAGCCTTCAATGCATCAAGGCTCTCGATGCCTTTCTCGTCGGCTATCGCGATCAGGATGATGTCGCGGCCTTCTTCGGAACGGCCGATCGTGAACACTTTCACGCGCGGCGACGCTGCCGCGAGCGCACGCGCGTAGGCATACGCCTGCGATGAATTCACCAGTTCGCCCGGCGCGCCGGCAATACGGCCATAGAACGCCTTCGGCGACGGCACCGTCGAAGATGCCGGAACGTACGAAACCCATGGCGACGAGAAACGCGGTTCGGTAGTCGCCTTGGCGATGGCCTCGACGGAGCCGGCTTCGGCGGTGTCGGGGGCGATGCCTTGCGCCTGCGCCGCGTGCGCTGTACCGAGCGCGAAACAAATCGCTGTCAGGAATCTGGTCAGCATGAAGCTCGGTCCCCTCGTTCTGATTAGTTGTCGTTCCCGCGAACGCGGGAATCAATGTCGATCTTATTCTATTAGACGAGAGCGGGACGGAGTCCCGTGTCGGAGTGAATGATGCCAAGCTCGTGTAGGGTGGGCCTTGGCCCACCGTCTATAAAAAAACGGTGGGCCAAGGCCCACCCTACGAAGCGGCGTGGTCTTGCTTGCACGACCGAGGATCGATCAGCGCCAGCCGCCCTCACCGATGAACGCAGCCCAATAGTATGGATGCGTCGATTCGTGCGCCGACCTGCGCGCGGCAATCGTCGTGCGCATTGCCTGGGCCATGGCGTCGGGGACGTTGCGCTGTTCGGCGAAGCGCGCGCGATAGAGCGTCTGCATGAGGTCCGCCGTCGTCGCGTCGTCGGCCTCCCACAGGCTCATGACGACCGTGCGCGCGCCGGCCAGGCGCAATGCCCGGCGCATGCCGAACACGCCCTCGTTGTGACCGATCGGCCCGAGACCGGAGTCGCACGCCGAAAGCACGACCCATTCGGCATGCGACAGATCCGCCGCGCTGATCTCCCCGGCGCTGAGAACGCCAATCGGCGCGTGTCCGCCGCTGACATCGGCGCCGGCGAATGCCAGGCCGGACAACGGCTGCGCGACCGGTCCCGGGCCGACTCGCGAACGATCCAGCGTCATGCCGCGCGCGGTGCCGCTTCCGCAGCTTTCGTCGAAGCTGAATCCATGCGTGGCGATGTGCACGATATCGACGCCGTCGAGCGCGGCCAGCACGCGCTCCTTGGTCGCCTGGCTGCCATCGATCAGCTGGACCGTGCCCCTGGTTCCCAGCGTGCCGTGCAGCAGGTCGCGCAGGCCGTCCAGTTCGCGCGCCGCGCCGGGAATTGCCGGAAAGCCATGTTCCGCCACGCTCGTGCAAAGCTGACGCGCCGCGACCGCGGTAGCTTTTTCCACTTTTTTCCGGGATGGCGCACCGAACTCGGGCGCACCGGCCAGCAGCGCCTTGACCGGGTGTGCCGGCGCCGCCGGCATCAGCAGTTCG
Source organism: Rudaea sp. (assembly GCA_035693405.1). Classification (GTDB taxonomy): domain Bacteria; phylum Pseudomonadota; class Gammaproteobacteria; order Xanthomonadales; family Rhodanobacteraceae; genus Rudaea. Next base: position 2,360 of record DASSGP010000139.1, read on the forward strand.
CTTTCGTGCGCGAGGGTCTGCACGCGCACGCCGGTTTCGATCCAGTAGCGATCGCTTCCCGGCGCCGGCAGCGCGGCGAAGCTGATGCGGAACAGTTCGCCGAACGGGATCACGAACAGAGTCGATTTCGCCAAGCCGTCGATTCGCCCGAACAGGTCGTGGCGCAGAGCTTCGCCGCGTGCATGCAGCTGCGCCGCGTCGGATTGCGGATCGCGCAGGCCGCTGTACCAGGCGCGCGTCTGCGCGGTCAGCGCATCGATGCGGCCGACGCGCAAGAGACTTGGCGCGGCATGCGGGCGCAGCACGAATGCGTAGAGGTCTTCGGCCGCCTGCGGCGTGCCGGCGTTGACGATGCGCGCTGCATCGTTGCCGACGCCTTCGCTGAAAGCGACGAGCACGCCATCGGCTGGCAGCGCCCGTGCCAGTGCGTCGATCGGCGTTGAGGCGGCGACGCGATCGGCCTGCTGATAGCCGAGTTTCGCCCACAGCGCTCTTTCGGCTGCTTCGGCCGCGCCCTGCAGTTCGGCCATGCGCGTTGCGTTTGTCTTGCTGCTGAGCCAGGCATCGCCGAGTGCGGAATTCGCCGCGCGCCAGTCACGATACAGCTGCGCGAGTCCGGGATCGGCGCTGGCGCGCGCCATCGCGAGGCGCCGCGTCTCGGCCCGGCCGATCAATCCGCGTTCGACCATCACCAGGCGCCAAGCCGTCGCGATTTCATCGGCCTTGCCGTGCGCGGCGGCGATCGTCACCGCCAACGCCGTAGCGGGCACGAGCAGGTTGTCGAACGCGACGCTCTGCTGCTCGGAAAAACCGGTCGCCAGCGCTCCGAGCAGGCTTTGCTGGCGCTCGGCCGTCTGGACGGCCAGACGAAATGCGCCGGCGTCGTTGCCCTGCCCCCAGAAAGCCAGCGCCAAGCCGAAATTGAGCACGTTGAGATGCGAGTGATTCGGCGCCGAAGCCTTGCCGCGCAGTTCGACCGCGCGCGCAAAGTACCGTTGTGCGTCGTCGAAATGCTTCAGCGCCAGCGCCGAGGAACCCAGCCCCTCGAGCGCGAAGCTCAGCCCCGGGCCGTCCTTGCCTTCCGCCTGCTCGCGCAGAGGCAGCGCCTGCTCGAAGTCGGCGATCGCCTTGTCGTAGTGCTGCAGGCGAAACTCGGTATTGCCGATGTTGGTAAGGATCATCGCGCGCGTGCGGTTGTCGGTCGCCAGTTCGAGCGCGACTTGATAGTGCCTGAAGGCGGCTTCCTCGTCGCCCATCTCCTGCAGCAGATTCGCGTAGTTGTTGTTGAACACGATTCGGTCACGCGTGCCGACGTCGGTCAGCGTGCGCATGATCGAGTCGGCGATGGCGTAGTGCTCGCGCGCCGGCGCATAGTTGCCGGTCGTCTGCAGATGCGCGCCCAGCGCGGTTTCGGCCTGTGCCGTGCGCAGGTGGTGCTCGCCATAGACGGTGATCGAGGCCTTGAGCGTGCCTTCGCGCAAGTCCCGCGCCTCGGCGAAGCGCTCGAGCGCTTCGAGCACCGCGGCGCGCTGATCGTCGGCGCGAATGCGCGCCAGGCTGTTTGCGCCGAAGACTTCCACCGCGATGCGCGTTGCGGCCTCGGCGGCCAGCAGCGCGTCCTCGGGTTTTCCGGCAATCAGGCGAATCTGGACAAACGTGAGATACAGGCTGGCCTCGTTGCGGCGCGCACGCACGCCTGCCTGCCCGCGCCAGACATCGAGCGCGATTTGTGCTTCGCTGGCAGCGGTGTCGAGCCGGCCGAGCGTGACCAATGCCCGGGCTGCGGCCGCGTGCATTTCGGCGTTGAACGTCGGCGGCACGGACAGGTTTTTTTCCAGGTTCTTCTGTGCGACCTCGAGCAACGCGGCCGCGTTGGTCGTGTTCGCCGCATCGGCTGCCGCAAACGAGGCAAGCAGCGCTTCGCGCAGCGACGGGTCCGGCAAGGTTTCGATCGCGGCGCGCAACGCCGCGGCATGCGCGTCCCATTCGCCGCTGTCGACCACGGCGTCGATTCGCGCCTGCAAGGCGGCGACGCGGGCCGGATCGCCGGCGGCGGTGTGTTCGAGCAGATCCGCGCTCAAGCGCAGCGCCGCGACAAAATCACCGGCGCCGCTGGCGAGTTCGATTGCGTCGACGGCTGACGCCGCGGGCTGGCCACCGGCATGTGCCATTGCGATCGCGCCTGACAACAGAGCCGCACTCAGGCTGCGGAGCAGCGAAAAATGAACCACGCCGTGCAACGCCTCACCCCTGGTCGAATCGGCTCTTCAAGCTCGGGAAAGGCTTGTGGGAACCGGTGCGCGTTGCCGCGCGCCGGGCCCGCATCGAGCCGCGAGATGTTCTGCCGATGATAATGCCAGACGCCGGGCGCCGCGTGCGGGGGCGCCGATCAGCGTACGCGCCGGCGCGACGGGCGGTTAGGAGAAGCTAGCGGTCCGCGTGGGGAAACACAAAGCGCCACTGCCGGAGTTGGTCGCCCTGGTCGCGGCTCAGGCGCTGCAGGATCTCGCGCAGGGGCGCGCTGGCGATATCCGTTTCCTCGGGAGCCGAGGTCAGGCCGAGAGCGCCGCGCGCGGTGCCGGCCTTGTCGGCCCCGGCCCGTTGCCAATCGGCTATCGCGCGTTCGAGTTCGGGCTGCGCCGTGGTCGCTGCGATGACGACGAACTCCTCGCGCTCCGCGCGGCTGCTGACGGTCCAGGCGACCGACTCGCCGGACTGCCTGCCCGGCAACCGGTAGGCGGTGTTCGCTGCCAGCGGATTGGCCGGTTCGACATCGGCGAGCGGAAACAGCACGCCGGTCGTCGCCGATCCGTCATCGTCGAAAATGTATACAAATGCCGGCTGATTGCTGCGGAACTGCAGCACCAGCCGGTCGCCCATCGCGATGCTGGTGCCATCGGCCAGCGCGGCGCTGCCGTGCGCGCCGACGCGCTGGAATTCCGCCTGCGCCTGCCAACCGCCGATGCCGCTGCGCCACGCGACGATGCCGGCCAGCAGCGCCGCCACAGCCGCCACGGCCGCAAGCAAACCCCAAGACTTCGACGTGTTGCGCGCCGCGCGTGGCGCAAGCGCCGCCGCGAACGCCAGCGCGCTGGCGTGGCGCCGGGCCGGACTGGCGTCGATCGCCTGCTCGATCGCACGTACCAGATCGGCCGGCAAGCCGGATTTCAAGCTGGCCAGGCGCACGCGCTGGTTGCGTTCCTGCGCGGCGAGCAGGCCGTCGAGGTCCGAAGCGGCATACGGATAGGCATCGCTGAGCAGGTGGAACAGCAACACACCGAGCGCGTAGAGGTCGCTCGCCGGCGACGGTGCCGCGCCGCGCAGCACTTCGGGCGCGAGGTAGCGCAATGTCCCCGACACGACGCTGGCGTCGGCATGCTCGAATTCGCGGGCGGCGCCGAAGTCCATCAGCACGATGCGGCCGGAAACCTCGCGCATGACGTTTTCGGCCTTGACGTCGCCATGCACGAGGCCATGGCGGTGCACGGCGGCCAGCGCATGGCACAGATCCAGGCCGATGCCGCGCACTTCCTCGGCCGGGAACGGCCCGTGCGCGGCGAGCAGGTCGGCCAGCGGCGACCCGCGCACCAGTTCGGTCCACAGTCCGGCGCGCCCGTCGTGCACGGCCGCGCCGTAGACGCTGACGATATTGGCCTGGCGCACGCGCGCGAGCCGGCGCGCTTCCTCGAGGAACTGGTGCGACAGCGTGTCCGAATCGACCTTGCGCAGTTTCAGCGCGACCTGCAGGTCGAGCAGCGGATCGTAGGCCCGCCAGACGTCGCCCTGGGTGCCGGTGCCCAATGGCTCGAGCACCTGCAGGTTGCCGAAGCGGAACTTGTTCGAGGTCGGCGTCTTCGGCGCAATCGCGCTGACCTGCAGATGGCGAAAGCCCTGCGCGAGCTGCTCGATTTCGCGCAGGCCGCTGAGCGAGGCCGCGTCGGTCTCGCCGCCCACGTCGCGCCAGTTGACCGGCTGCTCGTCGGCAATGCGCGCGGCGACTTGCTCCAGGCCGTCGCTGTGCTGGCCTTGCTGGCGATTGTTGTCGGCTGGCATACGTCGGCTCCTGCGCGCGTCCACGTTCATCGGATATGGACCCTAACGTACAGGGGACCGCCGAGCGAACATCCGGGCGGTGCTCAAGCGCTTTCGCCGCCAAGTTCTTTCGACAGCAGCACGATTGCCCGCGCAACCATGACGCGCACGGCATCGGGCGTGCTGTCGACTTCGGCCGCAATCTCCGGATAGCTCATGCCGAATTCCATGCGCATGACGATCAATTCCTGCTGGCGCTTGGGCAATGCGGCCAGCGCGCGCTCGTAGGCGCGCACGCGCTCGTGGCCGAGCATCTGCTCGACCAGCGGCGGGGTTTCCAGATCGGGCAGTTCGGTGTCGATTTCGGATCCGGGCGGACGGCGCTGCTGCCGGCGCAGCTCGTCGCGGACCTGATTCAGCAGGATCTGGCGCAGATAGGCCAGGAAGCTGCCGGTATGCCGAGCGTCGAATTCATCGATGTTGTTCAGGGCGCGCATCAGCGTGACCTGGACCAGATCATCAGTGTCGGACAGGTCGCGGGCCGAGGCCGGCAGCCGGCCGTGAGCCCAGCGCCGCAAGGCCGGCAGGTAGCGCCTGAGCAGCGTATCGCGGGCCACGGAGTCGCCATCCCGGATGCGCCGGATCAGCGCAACAGTCGGTTCCGGAATCGTCTTGCCATAGTCCAGGGAGTCGTTCACGCACGCTTTTTTGCCAGCCCCGCAGGTGCAGAGCATAGCGCCCGGCCGGCGGCGCGGATAGCTGTCCAGGCCTTCCAGTAGGCTGAATGAACCGCTCCGCGCTACTATCCGCCAGGGGAAATTCGGCGGCGAAACGAGCGGCCGAAAGCGTATGGGGTGCGCGTCGATGGCTACGGTTCCGGATTTCACGCAGCTGCTTGCCGCGTCGCGCGGCGGAGACCAGGCCGCGTGGTCGAAACTCGTGCTGATGATCTATGCCGACTTGCGCCGCCTGGCGCGCCGTCGCGGCAGCGGTGGCGCAATCCCGACGACGCTCGGCACGACCGGCCTGGTCCACGAGTGCTACCTGCGCCTGGCCGGCTCGCCGCGCGAGCAGATCGAGGATCGCGGCCACTTCTTCAATCTGGCCAGTCGCATCATGCGCCAGATCCTGTGCGACTACGCGCGCCGCAGCCTGCGCGTGAAGCGCGGCGCCGGCCAGGAACACGCCGATGTCGACGAGGTCGACGCGGCCGACCAGGCGGAGGTCGAGAATCTCGTCGTGCTCGATGACCTGCTCACGCAGCTCGATGCGCAGAATGCCGCGTGGGCGAAAGTTTTCGAATGCCGTTTCTTCGCCGGCCTCAGTGAAGAGGAAACGGCCGAGGCGATGAACATTCCGCTGCGCACGGCGCAACGCAACTGGGCCGAAGCGCGCGAGTGGCTGGCGCAACGCATGCGTTGATTCAAGAGCCCTCCCAGATTGGACAATCTAAAATCCATTCGCCCTGAGCGCACGTAACCCAAAAAACCGTTCGCCCTGAGCGTAGGCAGAAGGCCGAAGTCGAAGGGTCGCTCGGGTACTTCGGCCTCTCTCGGCCATCCATGGCCTCCGAGGCACTCGGCTCCTGCCTTCGACTTCGCTCGCTGCGCGAGCTACGCTCAGTACGAACGGTTTTTTACAGCGACCCGAGTAACTCAACCCGTACGCTCGCGCGCTCGGGAATTCAACCAAGGCGAGGATCAATGCCCGCAGGCGACAAGCGCGACTTTCTGGTTCCCGGCGGCGGTCTCGGCAGCCGCCTGCTGTCGCGCGCCGTCGGCGAGATCGAAAGCACAGAGCCCGTTGCGGATGCGCGCGCGCACGATGGCGAAGAAAGTTCGCTGATAGGCGCGCGCATCGGTCCCTACCAGATTCTCAGCCTGCTCGGATCGGGCGGCATGGGGTCGGTTTATCTGGCCGACCATACCGACGCTTCGATCAGCCGGCGCGTCGCACTCAAGGTTGTGCGCGATACGGCACTTGGGCGCGGCGCGCGCGAACGTTTTGCGCGCGAGCGCCGCATCCTCGCCAGACTCGCGCATCCGCATATCGCCGGGCTCTATGACAGCGGCGAAACCGACGCCGGCGCGTTGTACTACACGATGGAATACGTCGAAGGCGAGCGCATCACAATCTATTGCCGCGACAACGTCCCGACGGTTGCCGGACGCATCGCGATCCTGCAGGACGTCGCGAGCGCGCTGGCGTGCGCGCACCGCAGCTTGATCATCCATCGCGACATCAAGCCATCGAACGTGCTGGTCAGCTCCGACGGGCACGTCAAGCTGCTCGACTTCGGCATTGCCAAGTCGCTGGTCGAGTCGACCGACCCGGGGCTCACCCAGAACAGCACCGGACCTATGACGCCCCAATACGCCGCGCCGGAACAATTCCACGGCAGTGCGCTGACGGTAGCGACCGACGTGTACCAGTTCGGCGTGCTGATGTTCCATGTGCTGACCGGACGGCTGCCATTGCGCGCCGACCCACGCGACCCGGTTGCCTGGGCGCATGCGGTCGCCGAAGAAGAACCGTTGAGCCTGACACGCGCATTGCACCTGACGACGACCGAGCAATCGGCGGATGGTGAACGACGCGCATGGGCCAGTGGAACCAGGCTCGCCGGAATCCGCCACGCGCTCGGTGGCGATCTCGAAGCGATCGTGGCAAAGGCGCTGGCCAAGGATCCAGCGCAACGCTACGTATCGATGGAGGCTCTCAGCACGGACCTTGGCGCCTATCTCGAAGGCCGGCCGGTTCAGGCCCGGCGCGCCGGATCGTTCTACCGCCTGCGCCGGTTCGTGATGCGCAATCGCGCGGCATCGCTGGTCGCAGTCGTCGCCATCGCCGCAATCGCCATCGAGACCTGGCTCGCCGTGAATCACTTGCGCATCGAACGCGATCGCGCGACCGCCGCTTCGACGACCTCGCGCGCCACGACCGATTTTCTCGTCGGGCTGTTCGCCGTCGCCGATCCCGGCGAGAACCGCGGCGAGCGCCTGACCGCAAACCAGATCCTCGAGCGCGGCGCACAGCGGCTGCAGGCGCATCCGAGCGAAGACTCGTCGGTCGACGCCGCCGTCGCCGTGGAGATTGGCCGCGTGTACATGTCGCTCGGCGAAGGCAAGCGTGCGGGCAGCGTGTTGACCACGGCGATCGAACGACTCGGCCAAGTCGCGGTGGTGCCGGCGTCGGCCGCGCGGCTGTTCGCGATGCGCGGCTGGGTCGATTACCTCGGCGCCGACTACCCGGCGGCGGCGAAGGACTACGCGCATGCGCGCGAACTGATCGCGTCGATCGCCGACCCGGCCGAGCGCAACCTTCAAGACGGCAGCCTGGACCAGCGCGAGGCGTCGCTGGCGCGCCGCACCGGCGACCTGGAGAAGGCATCGGCGCTCGTCCATTCGGCGATCGACAAGCTGACGAAAATCCGCGGCCCGGACGATCCGGCGATGGGGCCGTCGTGGAACGAACTCGGCATCCTCGAGCGCGACCGCGGTGATCACGAGGCCTCGATCGCCGCGTTCGAGCATGCCCTGGCGCTGTATCGCAAGGCCTACGGCGACATCGACACGCGCACGCTCGGCACGGAATCGAACCTCGCCGAGGTGCTGGTGCTGAACGACCGCGACGAAGAGGCCGAGCCGTTGCTCGTCAATTGCATCGAGCAGGCGCGCAAGCTGCAGGATGGCCCGACCCGCCTGCTGGCGAATGCGCTCGACATGCTGTCCGAAGTGCGCATCGATACCAAGCGATTCGCCGAAGGCGCCACGCTGGCCGCCGAGGCCGATGCCATGTACGCGGCGATGTTCGGCGCGCGCCACAACTACCGCGCATTCGCGCTCGTGCACCTGGGCATGGCGCGCCTCGGCCTCGAGGACGGACCCGGCGCGCGGGCCGCGTTCACCGAAGCGCTCGACCTGCGCCGCGAGGCATTCGGCAACGAACACAAGGACACCGCCAACTCGCTGTGGAATCTCGGCAACGCCGAAGTCCGGCTCGGCGATCCGGCCACGGGCGAAAAGTATCTGCGCGAGGCCCTGGCGATCCGGATGCGCGTTCTTCCGGCCGGACATGTTGCAATCCCACGCACGCGAACGGACCTGATCAAGGCGCTCGTTGCCCTGCGCCACGACGAAGAAGCCGCAGCGGAGGTAGCGAAAGCACAAGCAGAGTTTCTCGCCGCGCACGACACGACACCCACGGATCGCAAGACACTTGGCGACTTGGCCGCCACGCTCGGAAGCCGGTCGCAACAACCAGGTGCGATAGAAGTTCGCTAGGCGGCTTGCCCGCTGAATATCCCCTTTCCTCCGACAAAGTACCAACGGGCGTTGCGGTACTATGCGCGCTGCCCTCGACATCGGCCGATTTGTCCGCATGCGTAAACGCCGCTCCCTTCCCAAACGCCTGTTGTCGCTGTCCGTCGTGCTGTTTATCGCCCTCGCACTCGCAGCCTGGCTGCTGACACGCGCGAGCCTGCCGCAACTTGCTGGCGAATTCGCCGCGCCGGGCCTCGCGGGCAAGGTGACGATCGAGCGCGACGCGCTCGGCACAGCCACGATCCGCGCCGACAATAGAAAGGATGCGGCCTACGCGCTCGGCTTCGTGCACGCGCAGGAACGCTATTTCGAAATGGACCTGATGCGTCGCGCCGCCGCCGGCGAACTGTCGGAGCTCGTCGGCTCGGCGGCATTGCCGATGGACAAGCAGCGGCGGCCGTTCCGCATGCGCTCGCGCGCAGCGCAGGCGCTCGCCGCAGCCGCGCCGGAGGAATCTTCCGCGATGGCGGCCTATGTTGGCGGCGTCAATGCCGGTCTCAACGCGCTTGGCTCGCGGCCGTGGGAATACTGGCTGCTGCGCGTGGCGCCGAAGCCCTGGACCGCCGAAGACAGCGTGCTGGTCATCGATGCGATGTTCTTCGATCTGCACGATACGACCAACGCGCGCGAACTGGGCTTCGCGATGATCCGCAGCGCGCTGCCGGAATCGGTATACAAATTCATTTCCGCCAGTGGCGGGCCGTGGGACGCGCCGCTGCTTGGCCCGGCGATGGGTTACCCCGCCCTGCCACCGCCAGCGGACATCGACTTGTCGAAGCTCGATCCAAAGTTGCTGCACGTGCCGGCGGACAAGTCCGAAAAGCCCGTACCGGGCAGCAACAGCTTCGCCGTCAATGGCGCGCTGACTACCACGCAGTCCGCGCTCGTAGCCAACGACATGCACTTGAACCTGCGCGTGCCGAACATCTGGTTCCGCGCGCGGCTCATGTACCCGAACCTGCGCCGCGCCGGCGAGATGATCGACCTGATCGGCGTCACGCTGCCGGGTGTGCCGACACTCGTCGCCGGCAGCAATCGGCACGTCGCGTGGGCGTTCACGAACAGCTACGGCGACTGGATGGATTGGGTCCGGGTCAATCTCGATGCCGGCGACAAGACGAAGTACAAGAACAAGTCAGGAATGCAACCGCTGCAGATTTCGCACGAAGCGATCAAGGTCCACGGCAGCGCCGACGAGACTATCGACGTACGCGACACCGAATGGGGACCGATCATCGCCGAGGATACCGACGGCACGCCTCTGGCGCTCGCCTGGACCGCGCTGCTCCCCGGCGCGCTCAATCTGGAGCTGGCCAAGCTCGACGTCGCCGAAACCGTCGACGAAGCGATCGTGACGGCGAACAACGCCGGCATCGCGCCGCAGAACTTTGTCGTCGGCGACCGCGCCGGCAATATCGGATGGACTATTGCCGGAAAAATTCCGCGCCGCGAAGGCGGTTACGACCCGCTGCTGCCATCGGACTGGAGCCAGGCCGGCGTCGGCTGGAATGGCTGGCTAACCCCGCAGGAATATCCGCATCTGCCCAATCCGCCTGGTCAACGCTTGTGGACGGCGAACGCGCGCACGCTCGACTTCGAAAGCGTCGATTTCAAGAATCTCGGCGACGGCGGCTACGACCTCGGCGCACGCACACGGCAAATCCGCGACGACCTCAAGGCCAAAGATCATTTTTCGCCGGACGATGCACTGGCGATCCAGCTCGATGATCGTGCCCTGTTCATGGGCAATTGGCACGAGATGCTGGTAAAGACGCTGGCAAAGGCCGGCGACGGCGCGGCGCTGGCGGACATGAAAAAATACGCGGCCGACTGGGACGAACGTGCCGATACGGCGTCAGTCGGCTATCGCCTGGCGCGCACGTTCCGGACCGAAGTCACCGACACGATACTCGACGGCTTCGCCGCCGCCGTGCGCGCGAAATTTGCCGACTTCAAGATGCCGCATCTGGCGCAGGCCGAGGTGCTGGTCGACGCCCTGCTGTTGCAACGTCCCGCGCATCTGCTGCCTCCGGGCTACGCGACCTGGGACGACCTGCTGCAGAAATGCGCCGAGCGGGTGGCGAAGAAGCTCGGCGACATGCCCGGCGGAATCGCCGCGCGCACCTGGGGTGAATCGAACACGGCGAAGATCAAGCATCCGCTGAGCGGCGCGCTGCCGGGACTGAGCAAGCTGCTCGACATGCCGGCTGATCAACTGGCCGGCGACAGCAACATGCCGCACGTCGCGGCATCGGGCTTCGGCGCCTCGGAGCGCTTCGCGGTCGAACCGGGCCACGAGGAGTACGGCTACTTCCACATGCCGGCCGGCCAGAGCGACAACCCGCTGTCGCCGTTCTACGGGGCCGGGCACGCCGACTGGGTCAAGGGCCGCGCGACGCCGTTCCTGCCGGGTGAGGCAAAGTATACTTTGACGTTGACGTCGCGGTGAGCCTGTGATGGGTATCGCTTCGCTCAACCCATCCTACTCGTTCGTACCGAGCAGCACGTAGGATGAGTCGAGGATTCACTTTCAGCCGTAGGATGGGTTGAGCGAAGCGATACCCATCGTCTCGGGCCAGGAAATCTATCGGGGGGTCACGCCAGCAGAATCTCCGCGACGCGGAGATGCAGACGCGGCAACCACCCCAGCATCGAGGATGCGGTGAGCGCAGTGAGCCGCATCGTTCGCGATCGATGCGGTGCGCCTTCGGCTTACCGCTCTACGTGCTAAGCGCGAGCTATCGCAGGTCCGTCATTCCGACTAAGCCCAGAATCCAGCTCTGGTCAGATCGCCGCGCCGCGCGTACCTCGACGTTCACCCCAACAGCGACTCGGCGATGCGTTGGTGCAGTCGCGGCAGGAGTTCGAGCTCATCGAGCCCGACACTTTCGTTGACCTTGTGGATCGACGCATTGACCGGCCCGAGCTCGACGACTTCGGCGCCGAGCGGTGCAATGAAGCGCGCGTCCGAGGTCCCGCCGCCGGTGTCGGCCTGCGGCACGATGCCGCAGACCTCGAGCACGGCCGCGTGCGCGGCGCGACGCAGCGGACCATCGTGGGTGAGGAACGGTTCGCCGGACAGGTCCCACTCCAGGGTGAAGTCGAGTCCGTGCTTGCGTAGCAATGCTTCAGTACGTACCTGCAAGTCATCCGCAGTGCTCGCCGTGCAGTAGCGGAAATTGAATCGCACGTCGAGTTCGCCGGGCACGACGTTCAGCGCACCCGTGCCGGAGTGGAGGTTGGAAATCTGGAACGAAGTCGGCGGGAATTCGGCGTTGCCATCATCCCAGCGCGTCGTCGCGAGTTCGGCCAGCGCCGGCGCAGCAAGATGGATCGGGTTGCGCACCTTGTCCGGATAGGCGACGTGACCCTGGACGCCGCGCACGCGCAAGTGTCCGGACAACGAACCGCGACGGCCGACGCGCACGATGTCGCCGAGACGCTCGCGCGACGACGGTTCACCGGTCACGCAGTAATCGACGCGCTGTTCGCGGCGGCGGAATTCCTCGACCACGCGCTTGACTCCGTCGCGATTGACCGGCCCTTCTTCGTCGCTCGTCAGCAGCAGCGCTACCGTGCCGCGATGGTCGGGATTCGCGCCGACGTAGCTTTCCAACGCCAGCGTCATCGCCGCAACGCCGCTCTTCATGTCGGCAGCGCCGCGGCCGTATAGACGGCCGTCACGAATGGTCGGTTCGAATGGCGGAGTCGCCCACTCCCCTTCCGGCCCGCTCGGCACGACATCGGTATGCCCGAGGAACACGAGCACCGGATCGCCGCTGCCATGCGTCGCCCACAGATTGTCGACGTCGCCGAAACGCAGGCACTCGATCGCGAATCCGGCCCGCTGGAGCCGCGCCGCGATCAACGCCTGGCAACCGGCGTCGTTCGGGGTCAGAGAGCGGCAGCGGATCAGGGCGCTGGTGAGGTCGAGGATGGCGGACATGCTGAGGGGCTAGAGGCTAGGGACTAGGGACTGGGGACTAAGGGACTAGGGTCGAGGATCAGCATCCCAGATTCGTCATTCGGCGAAAGCCAGAATCCAGCTCCTTGCACTCTCACTTGAAATTCTCGTTACGAGTCGTTGCCCCGCTTCGTAAGCATAAAGTGCTGGATTCCTGCTTTCGCCGGAATGACGAGCCCTTTTTGATCAGCTTCCGCATCAACCCTGCGCTGCAAACAGTTTCGCAAACAACTTGTCAGTGAAGCCGAGAGTCACGCTGCCATCGCCCATGACTACGACAGGCCGCCGCACCAGTGCCGGATATTCCTTGATCAGCAGCAGCCACTCCGGATCCGATGCCGGCGACTTGCGCGCGGTCGGCAGGTTGCGCCAGGTCATGCCGCTGCGGTTGACGAGATTCTCCCAGCCGCCGACGGCTTTCGCCCACGTCTTCAAGGTTGGCGCGTCGACGCGCTGTTCGCGATAGTCGCTAAAGGTGTACTCGACCTTGTTGCGGTCGAGCCACTTGCGCGCTTTCTGGCACGTGCTGCATTTGTCGAGACCGTATACTTTTGCAGTTGTCACAATTTACCTCATCTCGAATCACGTTTTTCCCTTCTCCCATCGGGAGAAGCTGCCCCGGAGGGGCGGCCGAAAAATGCTCCTGCATTTTCGGCATTCCCGCCGTCCGTGGCGGTCAGATGAGGGTCCGGGCTCGTATCACTGCATGACGTTACCCGACCCTCACCCCAGCCCCTCTCCCGGTGGGAGAGGGGCTCAAAAGCATTCCAGCCGCAGTCCCTAGCCCCAAGCCTCTCGTCCCTCGTCCCTCGCCCCTAGCCCCTCTTCCCTCGCCCCTAGCCCTCGTCCCTAGCCCCTAAGCAGTTCATTGATCGACGTCTTCGACCGCGTCTTCGCATCGACGCGCTTCACTATCACGGCGGCATACAAATTGTGGCTGCCGTCCTTCGCGGGGAGGCTACCGGATACGACGACGCTGCCGGCCGGCACGCGGCCGTAGTGAATCTTGCGCGTTGACCGGTCGTAGATGCGCGTCGACTGGCCGATGAACACGCCCATGCCGATCACGCTGCCTTTTTCCACTACTACGCCTTCGACGACTTCTGAACGCGCGCCAATGAAGCAGCCATCCTCCACGATCGTCGGTGCCGCCTGCAGGGGTTCGAGCACGCCGCCGATGCCGGCGCCGCCGGAAACGTGCACGTTACGGCCGACCTGCGCGCACGAACCGACCGTGGCCCACGTGTCGACCATCGTGCCGGCGCCGACGTAGGCGCCGATGTTGACGAAGCTCGGCATTAGCACGACGTCCTTGCCGATATGTGCGCCACGCCGCACGATCGCGCCCGGCACGACGCGCGCGCGTAACATGTTGAACTTGAAATCGTCGAAGCCTTCGAAGCGCAGAGGAACCTTGTCGTAATACGGCGAAGGATCCGAACCGATCACGCGATTCTCGTTGATGCGGAAATACAGCAGCACGGCTTTCTTCAACCACAAATTGACGCGCCAGCCCTTGCCATTGGGCTCGGCCACGCGGCGCTTGCCGCTTTCCAGCAACGCCAGCGCATCCTCGATCGCCGGGCGCAAGTGCTTGTCGATGCGCGTGCGCGTCAGCGCGGCACGCTTTTCCCAGGCCAGATCGATGGTGTGTTCAAGCGATGACATAGCGGCCCTCCAGCGGTCCGGCAACGGTTTCGTCCACGCAACGGGCGAGGGCCTCGCCCAGCGTCTGCCGTTCCGGCGCAGCCAATGCGTGGTTCGATTCGTCGGTGATCAGGAAAAAATCTTCGACGCGCTCGCCGAATGTGGCGATACGCGCATCATGCACGCGAATGCCAAGGCCGCGAAATACCTGGGCGACGCCGGCGAGCAGACCCGGACGATCGGCGCAGACCAGCGCCAGCCGCGTGCCGCCGGTGTCGTCGTGGAATTCGACGCGCGTGGCGATCGGAAAATGCTTCAGCGCGCGCGCCGGCGGCCGGCGGATCGGCGCGATCGCGTCCGGCGACTGTTCCAGCGCCTGCATCAGCGCGCGTTGCAAGCGGCCGACCTGTCCCGCGTCGCGTAGCGCGCGCCCCTGCGCGTCGAGCACGGAGAATGTATCCAGGCTCATGCCGCTGCGCGATGTGACGACGCGCGCGTCCTGCACCGACAGGCTCAGGCGATCGAGCACCGCCGTGATCGCCGCGAACAGGCCGTCGCGATCGGGCGCGTAGACGAAGACCTCGGTGCCGCCGCGCGGGCCTTCGCCTTCGACCAGGACCAGTGGAGCTGCCGAAGCGTCGCCGGCAATTCCACGCGTCTGCCAGGCGATCTGTTCGGGCGTGAAACGCAGGAAATACTCCTCGGGAAAGTCGGCCCAGAGGCGTGTCGTTTCGGTTTCGTCCAGATGCTCACGCAACAGCGCGCGTGCGCGCGCCTGGACGTCGGCGGCTCTTTCGGCGGCATGCGGCGGACGCTCGAGGCCCGAGCGCAGCACATAGCGCGCGCTGACGTACAAATCCGCCAAGAGCCTGTCTTTCCAGGAATTCCACAGCTTCGCACTGGTGCCGGCGATATCGGCGACGGTCAGCAGGTACAGGTAGTCCAGCTGCTCCCATTCGGTCACGCTGACCGCGAAGCGATGCACGACGTCCGGATTGGTGATGTCCTGGCGCTGCGCCGTGACGCTCATCAGCAGATGCCAGCGAACGAGCCAGGCGACGAGATCGGTATCCGCGTGCGACAGGCCGAGCCGCGTGCAGAACTCGCGCGCCTCGGCCTCGCCGAGTTCGGAATGATCGCCGCCGCGGCCCTTGGCGATGTCGTGGAACATCGCGGCCAGCAGCAGCAGTTCGGGCTTGGCCAGGCGCGACCACAGTTCATGCCCGAGCGCGAATTCACTGCTCGTTTCGGGCTCCGCGAAACGCGCAACGTTGCGCAGCACGCGCATCGTGTGTTCGTCGACCGTGTACGCGTGGAACAGGTCGTACTGCATGCGCCCGACCACGCGCCCGAATGCCGGCAGGTAGCGCGCGAGCACTCCGTAGTGATTCATGCGCGCGATCGCGTCCACGGCCGGCGCGCCCTTGCGCAACAGCCGCGCGAAGGCCGTGTTGACCTCGTCGTCGAATGGCAGGTCGGCGCCAACTCGATCGAGCGCTTCGTGAATGCGGCGCACGAGGTCGGCGCGCAGGCCGCGGACCTCGGGATGCTCGACCCAGACGCGGAACAGGTCGATCAGCGCGGCCGGCCGCTTGATCAGCAGATCCGGCGGGTCGCAGTCGAGGCGTCCATCGATGCTGACGAAATCGACATTGAGGCGCAGCGGCTTGTGCTGCGCGCCGCCGTCCAGCGCCTCCTCGCAACGCTGCAGGAACTGTTCGCTGAGACGTTCGATGACGATCGCCGCGCGGTAGTAGTCCTGCATGAACTGCTCGACGCCGAGGTTCTTCGCATGCTCGTCGCTGAAGCCGAACTGGCGCG
>DASSGP010000140.1:0-8758 GCA_035693405.1 Rudaea sp.
CGCACCCGGGTCGGGTCGGAAAGCAGGCGCAGCAGGGCCGTGGTCGAACCGAGGTCCAATGATATCCTTTCATCTTGATTAAGAGATATATGGCTAGATTAGCCGTCCGGACGGCCAACGTCAATGCCATTCGGGGTCGAAGGGCAACGCTCGAGCCACGGACAACAGCGGGAGAGCGGTCGGCGATCAGGTCCGGCTTGCGGGCGACTGTTGCACGACACAAGGAGAAGCGCATCCGCGGTTTCGATGGCGACGGGTGCATCGCCGTCGGAACGTAGGGCTTGAAGAACCCGATACACTACAGAACACTCTTCTCCGCGTTCTGCGTGTTCTCCGTGGTTCAACCCTTTCTTCGCACTTGCATTCGCAGCGTCTCGCTTGCGCTTGCGCTCGCCAGCGCGCAGGCGCAGGCGATCGAATATTCCGAACTCGGCAAATACTGGACTGCGGATGCGCAGCACGTGCCGTATCGGGCTGTCGTCACACCCGGGCGCGAGCATGATGAGCGCCTGCCGCTGATCGTGTTCCTGCACGGCGACTGGCAGGATGGCGATGACAACGAATCGCAGCTCGAAGGCTACGGCAACGGTTCGCTGGAACTGGTCGATCGCGCCATCGAGGGCAATATTCCACTTGTATATATCGCTCCGCAGACCACGGGCTCGTACTGGCCTCCATTGCGCGTCGCGATCGCCATACGCGACGCGACAACGCGATTTCCTGTCGACCCGCGTCGCATCTACCTGACCGGCATCTCCGACGGCGGCACCGGCGTCTGGGATGCGCTCAAGGCCTGGCCGGAGTGCTTCGCGGCCGGCGTGCCGATGTCGGGCATGACCGAGTTGGCTGGTCTGGCAGCAATCATCGGCGTGCCGCAATGGATGTTCCATGGCGCCGAGGACAACGACACCGATATCGAGACCGGCTATGGCGGCGCGATGATCGGTTCCCGGGCCGTCGTGCGCGCGCTGCGCGCGATGGGGGGAAGCCCGCGCTACACCGAATACGCCGACGAGATGCACCCGATGTGGCATCGCGCCTATGCCACGCCCGAACTGCTGCCCTGGATGCTCAGCCAACGCCTTCACGGCAAGCCATGCGATTTCTCCTCCCTGGACCACACCGGGCAACAAAGCAGGTAAAATTCGGCGCGCTGCAAGCCCTCCCCTTCAAGGGGAGGGTTGGGTGGGGATGGTGTTCGGCGAGTCGCTGCTCAGTTCGAACACACAACAAGACCATGCCCCTCCCGGCCTCCCCTTGTAGGGGGAGGGCTGAGTAGTACGCCTTTCCGATATCAATCCTGGGGTCAATCATGGATTTCCGCTTCACCGACGACCAATTGTCGATCCAGTCCGTCGCCCGCGATTTCGCCCAGAAGCGCATCGCCCCGATCGCGGCCGAATTCGACAAGAGCGGCGAATTTCCGCTCGAGACGATCAAGGAGATGGGAGCGCTCGGCCTCATGGGCATCGAGGTGCCGCACGAATACGGCGGTGCCGGACTCGATCCGATCGGCTACGCGCTGGCGATGATCGAGATCGCCGCGGCCGACTGCGCGCATTCGACGATCATGTCGGTCAACAACACGCTGTACTGCAACGGCATTCTGAAGTACGGCAACGAGGAACAGAAGCAGAAGTACGTGCGCGCAGTTGCCGAAGGCCACGCGATCGGCGCTTATGCGCTGACCGAGCCACAATCCGGTTCCGACGCCTCGGCGATGCACACGCGCGCCGAGCGCAACGCGAATGGCGACTGGGTCATCAACGGCAAGAAGAGCTGGATAACGTCCGGCCCGGTCGCCAAGTACATCGTGCTGTTCGCGATCACGACTCCCGGCAAGGGTGCCAAGGGCATCTCGGCGTTCATCATCGACACGTCGCTGCCGGGTTTTCACGCCGGCAAGACCGAGCCGAAGCTCGGCATCCGCGCGTCGGCCACGTGCGAAATCGAATTTGTCGAGTACGTATGTCCCGCCGCCAACATGCTCGGCGAGGAAGGCAAGGGTTTCGGCATCGCCATGGGCGTGCTCGATGCCGGCCGCATCGGCATCGCATCGCAGGCCGTCGGACTGTCGCGCGCGGCGTACGAAGCGAGCCTGAACTATGCGCGCGAGCGCAAGGCCTTCGGCCATCCGATCGGTTCGTTCCAGATGACGCAGGCGAAGATTGCCGACATGAAGTGCCGGCTCGATGCGGCGACATTGCTGACGTTGCGCGCGGCGTTTGCGAAAAGCCAAGCCGAGAAGAACGGCGGCCGCTTCAGCACCGAGGCGTCGGTTGCCAAGCTTTACGCATCAGAGGCAGCAATGTGGATAACGCATCAAGCCGTTCAGATTCACGGCGGCATGGGTTATTCGAAAGAGATGCCGCTCGAGCGTTATTTCCGCGACGCGAAGATCACCGAGATCTATGAAGGCACCAGCGAAATCCAGCGCATGGTCATCGCGCGCAACGAAACCGGATTACGCTGACTGATTGCCGTTTACAAAAATTGCGTTGACAGAACTCGAGTGGAGAATAGACTCCGTCAGGCCTGTGAGGGGGAAGCAACGGGCCGCTCAACGGTATAAGCCTGAAAAAGGCGGCCGCTGGCGAACTAGATCAAGGAGATCGCCATGCGGAATCGCACCCTGCTGTTTCTGCTCTTGCTTGCCGGTTTGTTGCAACAAGCCCTCGGCGCTGTTGTCCGCGTCGCCGACGGCGATTGTGCCGCTCTGTCCACCGCAGCTACATCCGTGCCTGGAACGGAGCCTTCGCTGATCGTCCTGGCCAGCAGAGGCCACTACGGGGCGTGCCAGCTGATAGTGTCCGGCGCCATCACGATCGAGGGCGCTGGATCGACGATGGCGCTCAGTTCGATAACCCCGACGGTACCAAGCCCGCCAACTCAGATCTACGTGCAGCAAGGCGGTAGCCTGACTTTGCGCAACGTCAACCTTGGAGCGCAGCCGGCGGCCACAGCCCACGCGGCGAACGCCGAGGTCGCGGTGATGCCACCTGCCCGGCAACCGTCCATATCTGCATTCGTGCAGAGTCCGCGGGTCAGCAACCTCGGCAACCTCGTTCTTGACAGCGTCACTTTGTCCGGCTTCGTCCTCGGGACCAACAGCGGTTTCATCGACAAGGCGATGATGACGAACGAGGGCAACCTCGTGCTTCGCAATGTGTCATTTGTGAACAACGTTCTGAATGGCCTGTCCATGCTCGTCTCGAGCGGAGCAGTCGCAATCTCGCACTCAACGTTTGTCAACAATGCATCGGCTCCGGGTGGCTTGTTGAATGCGAGTCCCAACGGCACGATCGGCATCGCGAACAGTTTGTTCAGCAGCAACGATGGCGGGGCTTGTGCGCCCGGCGGGAAAATTACCTCGCTTGGCGGCAACGTCATCAGCGACGGCAGTTGCGGCTTCAATCAGCCCGGCGATCACGTAGTTGCCGATGCCGGTCTCGGTGCGTTCGGCGACAACGGCGGTCTCGTCAACACCGTGCTGCTCAACGGCTCGAGTGTCGCGGTGCGCAACGGTCTCGCCACGAACTGCGAAGCAACTGACGGGCGCGGCACGGTGCGTAACGTCGCGGCGCGCGGCGGATGCGATTCCGGCGCTTACGAATTCGGTGGCGGCCGAGGCTTGCTGACCCAAGGTGGCATGAGCGGATTCTTCTACGACGCCTCGGCCGACGGTCACTACGTGACTGTGCAGCGACTGGACTGGGGCAGCACGCTGGTGATCTGGAATACGTTCGACAAGAACGGCCAGGCCGCGTGGATTTACGCGATCGGCGAGGTCATCGGCAACCGTATCCACGCGCAGGGAGCGCAGAACCTCGGCGGCGTGCTGCAGCCAGGCGGCGCACCGACCGGATCGCACGGCTTGGTCTGGGGCGACATCGACATCGATTTGCAGAACTGCTTCGGTGGAACGTTCCACTACAACTCGCCGCTGCCAAACTTCGGGTCGGGACAGTTTGCGCTGAATCGCCTGGCCTTCCTCGGTGATCTGGATTGCAGCGACTGATCCTTACCTCCGCCGACGGCCGGGAAACCAAATCATGAATCGCGCAATATTTTTCTTTCTGGTGATTGTTGGCCTCGATCAGGGAGCCAATGCCGCGATTGTCCGAATCGCAGATGGCGATTGCACGGCGTTGTCTGCCGCGGCGGCATCTGTACCCGGAAGCGAGCCTTCGCTGATCGTTCTGGCTACCAAGGGTCATTACGCTGATTGCCAGTTGGCCGTATCCGGCACTATCAAGGTTGACGGCGCTGGCGCGACGATGGCGTTGCACGTCACCTCCGGAGAGCTAACGAATCTCACGAGCCAGATTCAGGTGCAGCATGGCGCCACACTGCATCTGCGGAATATCAATTTGGGAGCGGTGTCTGTTTCGACTGCCGCACAACCCCGGGCACAGGCAATGGCAGTCCGACCGCCCGTCGGGCCGAGCCTGATTTTCGGAACCTCCGCGGCAATCAAGAATGCCGGTAATTTGACTTTGGACATGGCCAGCGTCTCGGGAGTCGATTATCACGACTCCCAGCGCGCCTTTCCGATGATCATTAACGGCGGCAGTCTGACTCTGCGCAACGTGTCGGTGGCGAACAATGCCGGTGACGTCGAGATGATCCTCAACGGCGGTTCTGTCGAGATTTCTCATTCCAGTTTCGTTTCGAACAGTAGTCAACGCGGGTTGCTGTCTTCCGACGCTGGCGCCGCGATCACTGTTGCCAACAGCTTGTTCGCGGACGCGGGCAGTGCGGCCTGCGTTGCCGCGACGGCAGAGTCTCCGCGAGGCCAGGTGATTTCGCTGGGCGGCAACGTCACGACGGAAAACAGTTGCGGTTTCAGCGCGCCTGGCGACCGTGTCGTCGCCGAAGCCGGCGTCGGCTCGTTTGGCGACAACGGCGGATTGGTCAACACGGTGTTGCTGGCCGGCAACAGTCCTGCGGTTCGCAATGGCGTTGCAGCAAACTGCGAGGCCTCCGACGCACGCGGCGTCGTGCGCAACGCGCAAGCGCGTGGCGGCTGCGATTCGGGTGCTTACGAGTTCGGCGGCGGCCGCGGATTGCTCTCGCAGGGCGGTATGAGCGGATTCTTCTACGATGCGGCAGCCGACGGGCACTACGTCACGGTGCAACGGCTCGACTGGGGCAGTGCCCTGGTGGTCTGGAACACGTTCGACAAGAACGGCCAGGCAGCATGGATCTATTCGATCGGCTCGGTCGACGGCAATCACGTGCATGCGCAGGGCGCGCAGAATCTGGGCGGTGTGCTGCAGCCGGGCGGCGCGCCGACCGGATCGCATGGCGTGGTCTGGGGCGATATCGACATCACGTTTTCGAATTGCTTCGGCGGAACCTTCAGCTATAACTCGCCGCTCGCGAGTTTCGGCTCGGGCCAGTTTCCATTGAATCGGCTCGCGTTTCTCGGCGACCTGGATTGCAGCAACTGACGCAACCCTGCGCGGCGGGGTTCATCACGGAGCGCGGCGCCTGCCAGGCGGCGCGCGACCAGGGGTTCGCGTCCCGCCCTCCGCCCCGTCCAAGCGCCGGCATTCGAGGCTTTTGGCTGGCCAATACGGGGCCCATGGCGCTATCCTTGTTGACCGCCAGAAACGCCTCGATACGGACTTTCCATGAGTGCTCTTGCCGAAGAAGCCGGCTCCACGGCCGACGCCATCCTGCAACATATCCAGATCTCCTTGGGAGCCGCCAAGAGCCGCGATGCACAGGCATTTGCGGCGCATCTTCTGCGGCGCGTTGCACGCGAGGATCTTGCCGGGCGCTCTCCGGAGAGTTGGGCTGCCCTCGCGCTGAGCCTGCTCGATTTCCTGCGCGTGCGCGCGGCCGATGCGTCGCAGGTGCGCGTGTTCAATCCGAATATGGCGGACAACGGCTGGGAGTCGCCATATACGGCGATCCAGATCGTGACGGACGACATGCCGTTTCTGGTCGACTCGGTCGGCATAGCAATCTCCCAGGCCGGACTGCTGCTGCATACGGTGATCCATCCGGTGTACAGCGTAAAGCGCGATCCGGGCGGGCATGTCCTGCAGATCGACGCCGAAGGCAGCGGCAGCGGCAAGGCCGAGTCGGTCATGCACGTCGAGGTCGACCGGATCAGCGAGCCCGGCGAGTTGCTGCGCATGGAGCAGTCGGTACGACAGTCGTTGCAGGACGTCGCGCATTGCTTCAATGACTGGCGCGCGATGCGCGACAAGATGCTTGCAGTCGCGGAGGACATGGCCAAACAGAAGCTCCCGGTCGGTCCGGAAGGCCTGGCCGAGGCGCAGGAATTCCTGCGCTGGGCAGCGGACGATCATTTCACTTTTCTCGGCTATCGCGAATACCGGGTGACGAAAGTCGGGGCCGAGGAGGTGTTGCTGGCGGCCGAGGATTCCGGACTCGGCATCCTGCGCGGTTCCGAGCGTTCGGTCGCGCCTCGCTCGCTGAAGTCTCTTGCGGCGCGCGACCTGCCGCAGTCCGGATCGATCGATGCGATCATCCTGACCAAGACGAATGCGCGCGCCAGCGTGCATCGCCCCGGCCACATGGATTACATCGGCGTGCTGGAATTCGACGCCAACGGCGTACCGACCGTCGAGCACCGGTTCCTCGGCCTGTACGCGTCGGGCGCGTATACGCGCCGGCCGTGGGATATTCCGCTGGTGCGGCAAAAGTACGAGGCGGTGATGGTTCGCTCCGGCCTTCGACGCGACTCGCATTCGGGCAAGGCGCTGCGCAATATTCTTGAAACCCTGCCGCGCGACGAACTGTTCCAGGCCGACCAAGACGAACTGTTCGCGATGTCGATGGGCATCCTGCAGCTGCAGGGTCGCGCGCGCTCGCGCCTGTTCGTCCGCGGCGACAAGTACGGGCGTTTTTTCTCCTGTCTTGTGTACATTCCGCGCGACCGCTTCACCGCCGACGTACGCGAGCGCATCGAGAACCTGCTCAAGCGCACGTTCCATGGCGAGCGTCTGGACTCGACGATCCTGGTCGGCGAGTCGGCGCTCGCGCGCCTGCACCTGATCATCCGTCCGAAGCCCGGCGACAAGCCGCAATACGACGTGGCCGAACTCGAAGGCAAGATCGGCCAGATCGTGCGCAATTGGCACGACGAGCTGCGTGACATCCTTGTGCAGAAACATGGCGAGGACAAAGGCGTGAAGCTGGCGAGCCGTTACGGCAAGGCGCTGCCAGCCGGCTACATCGAGGAAGTCACGCCGCACGTCGCGGCCGCGGACGTCGAATCGGCGGCGAGCTTGAAGGATGCCAACGACATCCGCATTTCGCTGTATCGCTCGCGCAAGCGGCGCGACGACCTGCGCTTCAAGCTGTTCCGCTATGGCGCGCCGATCACGCTGTCCGAAGCGCTGCCGATGCTCGAGAACATGGGTCTGAAGATCCTCTCCGAGCATCCGTACGAGATGCATGTGGGCAACGCGACGATCTTCATTCAGGACTTCGACGTGCAGGACGCCACGCAGTGCACGTTCGATGTGGAACAGATCAGGGACGCCTTCGCCTCGAGCTTCGAGCGCATCTGGCGCGGGCAAGCCGAGAACGACGGCTTCAATCGCCTGATCCTTGGCGCCAACATGGAGTGGCGCCAGGTCGCCGTGCTGCGCGGCCTGTGCAAGTACCTGCTGCAGGCCGGCGTGCCGTTCTCGCAGACCTACATGGAGGAAACGCTCAACCGCTATCCGCTGATTGCCGGCCTCCTGATCGAATTGTTCGAAGCCAAGTTCGACCCAGACCGGGAAACGACCAGCAAGTCCGTGATCGAGGGCGCGCGCAAGCGACTGCAGAAAGAACTCGAGACGCTGCTGCCGGAATCGATGGACAAGCACCACGCGGTGATCGTCGAAGGCGTCGTCAAGGCGCGCGGCGAGAAACGTGAGGCGCAGATGCAGGCGATCGTCGCGGCATTGCGCGCCCTGCTCGATAGCGTTGCCAGTCTCGACGAAGATCGCATCCTGCGCGCTTATTCAGGCCTGATTGGCGCGACCTTGCGCACCAGCTACTACCAGACCCCTGGCGGCAAGGCGCGCGAGTACATCAGTTTCAAGTTCGATCCGGCGAAGATCACCGATTTGCCTAAGCCCAGGCCCTATCGCGAAATCTTTGTCTACGCACCGCGCGTCGAAGGCGTGCATCTGCGTTTCGGCCCGGTTGCGCGCGGCGGCCTGCGCTGGTCGGACCGGCGCGAGGACTTCCGCACGGAGGTCCTCGGTCTGGTCAAGGCGCAAATGGTCAAGAACACCGTCATCGTGCCGGTCGGTTCGAAGGGCGGTTTCTTCGTCAAGCGGCCGCCGGCTGGAGGCGATCGCGACGCCCAGCTCGCCGAAGGCGTAGCCTGCTACCGGCTGTTCATCAACGGACTGCTGGACATCACGGACAACCTCGTCGACGGCAAGGTCGTGCATCCGCAGAACTGCGTGCGCCACGATGCCGAGGATCCATATCTCGTCGTTGCCGCCGACAAGGGCACGGCGACGTTCTCGGACATCGCCAACGCGATCTCGGCCGACCACGGCTACTGGCTCGGTGACGCGTTCGCTTCGGGCGGTTCGGTCGGATACGACCACAAGGGCATGGGCATTACCGCGAAGGGCGCCTGGGAATCGGTCAAGCGCCATTTCCGCGCGATGGGCCGCGACTGCCAGAGCCAGGACTTCACCTGCGTCGGCATCGGCGACATGTCCGGCGACGTGTTCGGCAACGGCATGCTGCTGTCCAGGCACACGCGCCTGCT
>DASSGP010000141.1:0-3642 GCA_035693405.1 Rudaea sp.
CCCGCCGTGATCGTTCGCACTGCGGCGTCGTGATAGGCGTCGAACGGCCGCCCCGGCCGCACCTCGGCGATCGCCGCGCGCTGCGCCGCGAGCACGATGTCGTACAGCGCGCGTTGTTCCGGCGAGTAGCGCCCGCCGACCGGAAACGTTCGGGTGATGTCCGAGGCGTAGCACTGGTACTCGGCGCCGGCGTCGATCAGAAGCAGATCGCCGTCATTGAGCGGCGCATTGTTCGCGCGATAGTGCAGCACGCATCCGTTCGCGCCGCCGCCGACAATCGGCTCATACGACGGAACCGCTCCGTGACGACGGAACGTGTGCACGAGCTCCGCCTCGATCTCGTGCTCGTTCATGCCCGGACGCACGACACGCATCGCGCGCACGTGCGCCTCGGCGGCGATCTTCGCGGTCTTGCGCATGACGCGCAATTCGTCGCGCGTCTTGTACAGGCGCAGGTCGTGCAGGATATGGCCGAGCGCGACGAACTCGTGCGGCGCGCGCGCGCCGCGCTTGACCTGGCTGCGCACATGATTGACCCAGCCGATCAGGGTGACATCGAAATCGGCGTCACGGCCGAAGTGATAGTAAACGCGAGATCGCCCCTCGATCATGCCGGGCAGGATCTCGTCGATGTCGGCGATCGGAAATGCGTCATCCATGCCGTAGTCGCGCACCGCGCCTTCAGCCCCGGCGCGCGCGCCGTCCCACGCCTCGCGTTCGGCATCGCGCTCGCGGCAGAACAGGATGACTTCGCCGTGATTGCGTCCAGGGATCAGCGCCAGCACGGCCTCGGGTTCCGGAAATCCGGTCAGGTAGTGAAAATCGCTGTCCTGCCGGTACGGATAATGGCTGTCGTTGTTGCGCAAGCGCTCCGGCGCGGCCGGCACGATGCAGATCGCATCGCGTCCGATGATTCGCATCAACTGCTTGCGGCGGCGCGCGTACTCTTTGCGATCGATCATTTGGGGAGCAGGGGCCAGGGACTAGGGGCTAGGGGCTAGGAAAAGCGAGAGGAAAAGCAGGCTATTGCAATTGATCAACGCACGGAGTTGTGTTTGCACGATCTTGATTTTCCTAGTCCCTAGTCCCTAGCCCCTGCTCAATGCAACGTCGCCCGTGCGCGCGGTGCGTCGGCGGCCAGTTCGGAATGCAGCAGCAGCACGCCGACGCGAATGAATTCGATGACTTCGGCCAAGGCGCTTTCGTCCTCTTCGCTGTCGGCATATTCGAAGCGCGAACCGGCGATCGTGTTGAAGTCGCGCAGGATCTCCGCGCAGTCCGGCGACAGGCCGTGCGTCTGGTTGGTGCCGGCAAGGCCGATGCCGCCGAGGAAACCGCGACACCATTCGACGAGTGCGTCGGCGCGCACGTCGACCGGCGTTTCGGCGGCCGGGAGCAGCGGTTCGAAGCGCAGATCCGGATCGCTCAACCAGGCCGAGCATTCGCGGAACAGCTGCTGCAGCACCGCAGTGTCGGCCTTCGCCGCGGCGGCGCTGTCGTCCGGCTGCAACTCCAGCGCCGCGAGCCAGCCGCGCGCGTCGGCACGGCCGCCGGCGCACAGATAGCCAGTCAGCGAGCCGTGCAGGTCGCTGGGGTCAATGCCGAAGCGCAAGTTCGCCAGCAATTGGCCGAGTTGCGCATGGGTTATTGGCAGAGTCGCAGTCACCCGGATCGCACCATGACGGATGGCCGTCATTGTACCAGCGCCGCGAGGCGGCGCAGCGTCTGGCAGCCGGTCGGCGCAACAATTCGAATACCTGCACATGCGCGGCCGCGACGAGATCCAGGGCTTCTGGTTCTCCGCGCCGCTCGAACCCGAGCCTTGCCTGGCGCCCCTTTCCCGCCACCAGTGCAGCCGTCCGCAGCCGGCGCCGACCTGACGCGTTGACCGCCAACAGGCAGCCGCCTATAGTTCCGCTCATGTCAGAGGGGAATTCCATGCTGGGCGAGTTGCAGCAGATCAGCGGACAGCTCGACCGTCTGCTCGAGCTTTGTCAGCGTCTGGCCGAAGAGAATCGCAGCCTGCGCGTGAGTCAGGAACAATTGACCGCGGAGCGCGCGAACCTGCTCGCCAAGAATGAACAGGCGCGTTCACGCGTCGAGGCAATGATCGCGCGCCTGCGCTCACTGGAGAACAACGCGTGAGTGAAGCAACGCCGGTCGCCGTCAATATCCTGGATCGCGAATTCCTGATCGGCTGCACTGCCGAGGAACGCGCCGGCCTGATCGCCGCCGCCGGTTATCTCGACGGCAAGATGCGCGAGGTTCGCGGCAGCAGCCGCACACAGGGCCTCGATCGTATCGCCGTGATGGCGGCGCTGAACATCGCGCACGAACTGCTGCAGGCGCGCCAGAACCTCGAATCGGAATCCGGCGTGCTGGCACAACATCTGCAGGCGATGCGCGCGAAGCTTGATGCGGCACTCGCACCCAGACTAAAATGATTGCGCGTTCTCTGCGATGCGCGACAGCGTGTCCAAACAATATTGCCTTGCTCCTACATACGACCCCGGGATGGCAGTGCTGAAAGTCCGTGTGCAAGTCCGCCTCGAGCGGAAAGCCTGAAGACAAGCGAGCCACCCCACCTGATCCTCGGGATCAAGGTCGTCTGGGCGTGCACCGGCATCGCGGAGGCGCTCCATCTTTCTCCTGAGTCTGGATTCAGCGCGTGGACGTGAATGATCGCGGCGCCTTGCGCGAGGAATTGCGCGCGCAACGCACCCGCCTGACTCCGGCACAGCGCATCGCCGCCGCGACTGGCGTCGCCGCGATACTCGAACAACTTCCCGAATTCATCGTCGACCAGCGCATCGCCGGTTACTGGGCCGTCGCCGGCGAACTGCCGCTGCACGTCGCCGTCGGCGCGCTGACTTCGCGCGACCAGCGTTATTACCTGCCGGTGCTCGAACAGCAGCGCCGGCTGCGCTTTGCGCCGTGGCGCGTCGGCGCGGAAGTGCGCGCCAACCGCTATGGCATTCCGGAACCGCAATGCGATGCGACCGACCTGCTCGATCCGCACGCCCTCGACCTGGTCCTGGTTCCGTTGCTCGGGTTCGATCGCCGCGGCCATCGCCTCGGCACCGGCGCCGGTTACTACGACCGCAGCTTCGCGTTCCTGCAAGGCCAGGCGCGCCCGGCAAGGCCGGTTCTGGTCGGGATCGGTTACAGTTTCTCCGAACGCCCGCTGTTGCCGGCCGAAGCCTGGGATATACAAATGGATTTTGTCGCAACGGAACGCGAACTGATCGATTGCACGGTGGCGGAGCACTGAGGTGGAACGATGACCTACTGGCTGATGAAAACCGAACCGGACGAATTCTCGATCGACGACTTGAAGCGCAAGAAGACCGAGCCGTGGACCGGCGTGCGCAACTACCAGGCGCGCAACTACATGCGCGACGGCATGCGCAAGGGCGACGGCGTGCTGTTCTATCATTCCAGCTGCGCGGTGCCTGGCGTCGCCGGCATCGCCGAAATCGCGACGCCGGCCCATGCGGATCCGACCCAGTTCGATCCGAAAAGCGCCTACTTCGATGCCGGCAGTCCGCGCGACGAGCCGCGCTGGCTCCTGGTCGACGTCAAGTACAAGCGCAAGCTCAAGCGGGTCATCACGCTGACCGAGCTCAAGCAACACGACGAGCT
>DASSGP010000142.1:0-3867 GCA_035693405.1 Rudaea sp.
GCGAGCCAGGCCTGGTCCATGCGGGCCATTCCTTGTTCCAGTTGCGCGCGCAAGCGCGGATTGCTCGATACGGCGGCGCGGCAGGCCTCCTGCTGGCTCGGAGACGGCAGCTTGCGCAGCGCGTCGATGTCGCCGACCGCCCAGGCATTGGCCCGGTCGCGCATCGCGGTGAGATCGGTTTCGAGCCGCGTCATCGTCGCGGCCAGGCAGTCGATGTCGAGGTTGCCGGTCGTCGCCTTGAAGTCGCGGATGGTCTGGCGTGGGTCGTCCATCGGGATCTGCGCCTGCGGTTCTACGATGCGCACGCGGTTCTTCTTCGCGACGCCGCGCACCGTGTCCCAGATCAGGCCGCTGCGGGCGAGGCCGGTCTTCGCCAGAGCCTTGTCGTACAACTCGTTCGCCGCGACCATCGGCCGCAGGCGCTCGACGCCGCTGTCGTTGCCGATGTATTTGGCTTTCAGCGCCAGCCAGCGCGTGTACACGTCCGGAGGCAGGATCTGCTGCAGCGTCTGGCCGTCCTCGTTCTTGCGCGCGCCGTAGACGGCCGGCATCAATGTCAACTTGTGGAAAAAGTTCAGTTCCAGCTTCGGCGTCGCGTCGGCGATGACCGCCTGCGACTGCGAGATCGTCTGCTCGACGTCGCGCCCGCGCCAGGTCATGTTCTTCGGCAGCGGATACTGGGCACCGAGAATCCACAGCACGTGCTCGCCGCGGCTGACCTTCCAAAGCCCCGGACCGGGCTGCTCGCCGGTGACCAGCACGGTTTCGAGCGTCGCGGTATTGGCAGGCGTTTCAGGAGGTGGAGGCGTCGCCGGCGCAACCGGCGTTCCATCCTGGGCTACGGCTGCCGCAGCAGCGAGCGACAGAAAGGCGGCGAGAAAGAACGATGGACGCATGAGAGGGATTCGGACCAGGCGCGCAGGATGCGCACGAATTCAACCTAGGGACGCGACGATCAATTGCAACTGCAATGGAAAGCCGTTTTGCCTGTCTGCAGGCGGATGAGGTGACGGCGGAAAGTGTCGGCCGCGGCGCACCGCCCTCATCTGACCGCCATGGATGGCGGCCTCTCTCCCGGCCATCCATGGCCTTCGAGGCGCTTGGGAAAACGTGCAGCTTTACCCGCGCTTCATCGAATTGAAGAACTCGTCATTCGACTTCGTGTTCTTCATCTTGTCGAGCATGAACTCGATCGCGGCGAGTTCGTCCATCGGATGGATGAGCTTGCGCAGGATCCAGATCTTCTGCAGCAGGTCGGGCTCGATCAGCAACTCTTCGCGGCGCGTGCCGGAGCGGTTGATGTTGAGCGCCGGATAGACGCGCTTCTCGGCGATGCGCCGGTCAAGATGCACTTCGGCGTTGCCGGTGCCCTTGAATTCCTCGTAGATGACCTCGTCCATTTTCGAGCCGGTGTCGACCAGCGCGGTCGCCAGGATCGTCAGCGATCCGCCTTCCTCGACGTTGCGCGCGGCGCCGAAGAAACGCTTCGGCCGCTGCAGCGCGTTCGCGTCGACGCCGCCGGTCAGGACCTTGCCGGAGGCCGGCACGACCGTGTTGTAGGCGCGCGCCAGGCGCGTGATCGAGTCGAGCAGGATGACGACGTCTTTCTTGTGTTCGACCAGGCGCTTGGCCCGCTCGATCACCATCTCGGCGACCTGCACATGGCGCACGGCCGGTTCGTCGAACGTCGAGCTGATCACCTCGGCGCGCACGCTGCGCTGCATCTCGGTGACTTCCTCGGGACGCTCGTCGATCAGCAGGATGATCAGGTGCGCTTCCGGATGGTTGTGCACGATCGCCTGCGCGACATTTTGCAGCATCATCGTCTTGCCGGCTTTCGGCGGCGACACGATCAGGCCGCGCTGACCTTTGCCGACCGGCGCGATCAGGTCCATGATGCGGCCGGTGATGTCCTCGCTCGAGCCGTTGCCGCGCTCCAGATGGAACATCTTGCGCGGGAACAGCGGCGTGAGATTCTCGAACAGGATCTTGTTCTTCGACGCCTCGGGCGGCTCGTCGTTGATGTTGTCGACCTTGAGCAGCGCGAAGTAACGCTCGCCTTCCTTCGGCGGGCGGATGCGCCCGGTGATGTAGTCGCCGGTGCGCAGGTTGAAGCGGCGGATCTGCGACGGCGAGATGTAGATGTCGTCGGGGCCGGCAAGGTAGGACGCTTCCGGACCGCGCAGGAAGCCGAAGCCATCCTGCAGGATCTCGAGCACACCTTCGCCGTAGATGCCGCCGCCGGCGCGCGCATGCGCCTTGAGGATCAGGAAGATGACGTCCTGCTTGCGCGCTCGGGCGACGCCTTCCTGGATGCCGAGATCGTCGGCCAGCGCGATCAGCGCGGTCGGCGGCTTGCGCTTGAGTTCGTTCAGGTCGATGACGATGCCGCTGCGCGGGCCTTCGCGCGTCTCGTAGGTCTCGTCGTCCTGCTGCTGCGGCTGCGCCTGCTGGTGATGGCGCTGGCCGCGCTGTGGGCGCTGGCCGCGTTCGCGCCGTCCGCCTTCATGGCGTGGAGGGCGGGCGCTGCCATCGCTGTTGCCGTCGTTCGAGCGCGGCTCGCCGTTGTCACCTGACGCGGCGTCGCCGCCGGACGCCTGCGGCGAATTGTCGTCGCCACCCTGCTGCGCCTGGCGCGGCGGGCGCTGGCGTCCTTCGGGACGCGCATCGGAACGGGATTCGGGGTTTCGGCTTTCGCCGTTTTCTTTGTTTTCGGTTTCGGACACGGGCAAACCTCGTGGGGCGCCGTAAAAGACGGGTTGGAATCTGGGGATTGAAGAAAATCAACTATAACTGCGCAGCGATCGAAGTCCGGACACGATCCAGGGAGCAGGCGAGGACAAGCAGGACGGCAACCAAGACGTACTCGCACACATACCAGCAAGTACAGGGAGGGTTGCGCGCATCGCGCTCGGGCTTAACAAGCCGGCGCCGTGGCCTTCGGGATAGCTTCGGGTGCACGCGCGGGGCAGATCGCCCCTGTGAACGCTTCTAACTTACCACTTATCAGACACTTTGCAAAGCAACCTCACTCGATGAGCAGCAGCCGTTCACAGCGCAGTCATATCGCAAAGGTCGACCGGGCTGCCGGTCCACGTACCAAAGGCCGGGGCAGCGACGCCTCGGCCAGGCAATCAGGCGATCGTCTTGTCGATCAGCTGCGTGAGTTGCGTCTTGCTGACCGCACCGATCTGCGTCGCCTGCACCTTGCCGTCCTTGAAAATCATCAGGGTCGGAATGCCGCGCACGTTGTAGTTGCGCGGCGTCTTCTGGTTGTGGTCGATGTTGATCTTGGCCACACGCAGCTTGCCGGCGTAGCTGGTCGCGACGTCGTCGAGAATCGGCGCGATCATCTTGCACGGGCCGCACCACTCCGCCCAGAAGTCCACCAGCACCGGCTCGCTGGACTTCAGCACCTGTTCTTCGAATTGCTCGTCGCTGACGTGGGCGATACTCGGATTCACTTGGCTTTCTCCGCGGGTTTGACTGTCGATATGGGTTGAAAATGAGGTAAACACAAGCGTCCGCGGGCTGTTTGCGCTAAACTCTTGCGGCTGCACGGCGCGGACACGGTCTTGCGAGTCCGTCCGGCCGGACCCATTTCAGCCGAAGCGCCGACGCAATTCAAGTTGGGCCGCAGCACGCCGATTCAAGAATGGCCCGATCAAGGACAGGCCGACTCTAAGACAGTCCGATTCAAGAAAGCGCGATTCAAGACACATTCCAAGAGCGCATTTTCAAGGCCGCCCAGGCGCGCCTTTCCTCACCAGCCGCCGGAAGCGGCACAGAACCTTACATGTCAGATCATCCACAACCTCTCACCGACGTCTTTTTCGACAGTTTCGACCTGCATCCGTACTTGCTCGC
>DASSGP010000143.1:0-8045 GCA_035693405.1 Rudaea sp.
TCGGCGTGCTCCTGCTGCTCGCGTTGTATATTTTTATCGTCGGCCGCGGCCTGTGGATCGCCAGCAACGCGCGCGACACCTATTCGCGTTTGCTCGCCGGTTCGATCAGCATGGCGTTCTTCGTCTATGTCATGGTCAATGGCGGCATGATCACCGGCCTGCTGCCCGTGGTCGGCGTGCCGCTGCCGCTGATCAGTTACGGCGGAACGTCGGCGGTATCGCTGTTCGCCGGTTTCGGCGTGCTGATGTCGATCCACAGCCACCGGCGGCTGCTGCCGCGCTGATGCGTTGCACCCGACGGCACGTTGCGAGGTTCGGCAATCCGATGACTTTCTTTCCAACACGGATTGCGCGGATTGATGCGGATAAGAGCAGATGAAAGCACAAGAGGACCGGAAAGAACCGCTCGCAGAGGGTCATCTCCTCGTCAGGGAATATGGGCTTCGTTGTCCGCGTACCTCCAAGCTCTCCTTGTGGCCTCCAGCCCGTGCCTGATCGTTTCCTTATCCGCTTACATCCGCGTTCATCCGCGTCATCCGCGTCCAAGAATGCGTTTGCTTCAATTTGCCGTCACGCCGACGCAATCGCCGCACGGCTGCGGCGGCATTCAGCATGCTACCCTAGCCACCACCGCACAGAGTCCTGATTCCGCGTCGCCGATGCCTGTTTTTCCCCGTCTTCACGCCTTTTGTGCCGGTATGCTGCTCGCGGTTGCGACGACTGGGCACTGCGTCGCTCCCGATGCGGCCGCGCTGGCGACGGCCGAACAGAAATTCGCCGACGAACTGGCGCGCGACAACCATCTGAAGCGCGAGAGCGTGCTCGCCACGCTGGCCAAGGCGCGCTACCAGCAGAGCATCATCGACGCGATCTCACGCCCGGCCGAAGCCAAGCCGTGGAAGGATTACCGTCCGATCTTCGTCACCGACCGGCGCATCGACGACGGCGTGGCGTTTCTGCAGGCCAATGCGGCCCTGCTCAAGCGCATCGAGAACGAATTCGGCGTGCCCGCCGCGCTGATCGTGACGATCCTCGGCGTCGAGACCAACTACGGGCGCATCACCGGGCGCTACCGCGTGCTCGATGCGCTGACCACGCTCGCGTTCGCCTATCCGCCGCGCCAGGAATTCTTCCGCAGCGAACTCAAGCAGCTGTTCCTGCTGCACGAGAGCCTGATGCCCTACCCGACCGACCAGCTTATGGGCTCGTACGCCGGCGCGATGGGCTGGGGCCAGTTCATGCCGAGCAGCGTCGCCAACTTCGCCCGCGACTACGACGGCGACGGCAAAGTGGATTTGTGGAATTCGCTGCCGGACATCTGCGCCAGCGTCGCCAACTATTTCGTCGCGCATGGCTGGCAGAAAGGCGGGACGGTCGCGGTGCGCGCAGACGTCGACGCCGACGCGCGCGCAATCACGCCGGCCGGGCTCGAGCCGGCCTATCCGCTGCAGCAGCTCGACGCATGGGGCTACCACGCGACGACGAAGCTCGATCCGATGACGCCGGCGACACTGATCGTGCTCGACGGCGCCGACGGCCGCGAGACCTGGCTGACGTTCGAGAATTTTTACGCGATCTCGCGTTACAACAAGAGTCCGCTGTACAGCCTGGCGGTCTTTCAACTGAGCCAGGCAATCGCGGCCGCCGCCGCGGAACCGGGGCCGTGAGGCAGCTTCGGCTGCGCGCGGGTGTTGCGGCGATGATGATGGCGTCGATGGTCGCGTTGACCGGTTGCGGGCATCGCGCCGCACCGCGGCCAACCACCGCCAGTCCGGGAACGGCTTCGCCAGCGCCGAAATCCGCCAGCCGCTACAGCCAGGATCAGGACTCGACCCCCGGCGGACCGCCGCCGGACGTCAGCAAGATTCCTGAACCGGTGCCGAAAGTCGAGCCGCGCTCACAATACGGGAACAAGTCCCCGTACACTGTGCTCGGCGAGACCTACAGCGTCCTGCCCGAGGCCAATGGCTACGTCGAACGCGGCATCGCCTCCTGGTACGGCAACAAGTTTCACGGCTTCACGACTTCGACCTTCGAAAAGTACGACATGTACGCCTACAGCGCCGCAAGCAAGACCCTGCCGCTGCCGAGCTACGCGCGCGTGACGAACCTCGAGAACGGCCGCAGCGTGGTCGTCCGCGTCAATGACCGCGGGCCGTTCGTGCAGAATCGCGTGGTCGACCTGTCGTACGTGGCCGCGGTCAAGATCGGCGTGTGGCCGAAGGGCACGGCGATGGTCGAGGTGCGCGCGATCGACCCGGCGCATCCCGAAGCGGAACCGGCTGCGCCGCGCGTGGTCTCAGCGCGCGCCTCCGCGGCGGCGCCAGAAAAAACGCATAAACCTGCGTTATATCTGCAGGTGGGCGCGTATGGCGATCGCGCGAATGCCGAACGCGCGGCCGCGAAGTTAAAAGCAGCGCACCTCGGCGAGGTGCGCGTAGTCACGGCCCAGGTCAATGGCAAGGATGTACAGCGCGTGCGACTGGGCCCGCTGAGAGATGTCGATGAGGCCGACCGGCTCACACCGAAGGTCCGCGATCTGGGGCTTGGGGAGCCACGCGTCGCGATCGATGACTGAACAATCAACCGCAGCAACAACCGCAGTAACGGAATCCACAATGAAGTATTCGCAACATTGGTATTTTGGCGCATTTCTCGCCCTGTCCCTGATCGTGTCCGCGGCGCCGCCAGTACTTGCGCGCGCGCCGCAGACCACGAAAGCCAAGCACGACAAGCCGGCGCCGGCCCAGGACTCGACGACGTCGAGCCAGGCCGCGCCCGCACCGGCGCCGCCGCCGGCCGATGCCGCCGCTGCCGCTCCGAAGCCCGGCGCGCTCAATGTGCCTACACCGCCGCCGCCGTCGCTGACCGCGAAGAGCTGGCTGCTCATGGACTTTGCGACCGGCCAGGTGTTGGCCGAGACCAACGCCGACGAGCGCGTCGAGCCGGCCTCGATCACCAAGGTCATGACTTCGTACGTCGTTTCGGCCGAACTGGCCGCGGGCAAGATCAAGATGGAAGACCCGGTCTTCATCAGCGAAACCGCGTGGCGCAGCGGCGGCGCCGGGACCGAAGGCTCGACCAGTTTCCTCGCGCTCAACTCCAAGGTGCCGCTCAAGGACCTGTTCTACGGCATGGTCATCCAGTCGGGCAACGACGCCGCGATTGCGTTGGCCGAGCACATCGCCGGCTCCGAGCAGACGTTCGCCGAACTGATGAACCAGTACGCCGCCAAGCTCGGCATGACCAACACGCATTTCGCCAACGCCTCGGGCCTGCCGGATGCGAATCATTACTCGACGGCGCACGACATCGCGCTGCTGTCGCGCGCGCTGATCCGCGACTATCCCGAGGAATACAAGATCTACGCGATCAAGGATTTCGAGTGGAACGGCATCAAGCAGCACAACCGCAATTCGCTGCTGTGGCGCGATTCCTCGGTCGATGGCATCAAGACCGGCCATACCAAGGACGCCGGCTACTGCCTGGCGACCTCGGCCAAGCGCGGCGACCAGCGCCTGATCGCCGTGGTCATGGGCGACGCCAGCGAGAAGCAGCGCGCCGATGACAACCAGTCGCTGCTGAACTACGGCTTCCGTTTCTACGAAACACACAAGCTCTACGAGGCGGAAAAGCCGTTGGCCCAGCCGGAACTGTGGAAAGGCGCGAGCAATTCGATCGCACTGGGCATCGCCGAAGATCTCGTCGTGTCAATGCCGCGCGGCCGCTACAAGGACCTGAAGGCCAGCATGGACATGCCCAGCCGCCTGATCGCGCCGTTCACCAAGGGCCAGCAGGTCGGCACGTTGCGCGTCGCGCTCGACGGCAAGCCGCTGGCCGAGCGCCCGCTCGTCGCGCTCGCCGATGCGCCCGCCGGAGGCTTCTGGGGCCGCATGTCCGACGGTATCCTGCTGTGGTTCAAGGGCGACAAGAAGAGCGATGTGTCGGCGGTGCCGGATACGCGGTGAAGCCAGGGCCGAGGGCTGAGGGCAGAAAAAGGCGGTGCGCTGCTCCTGATCTTCAGCCCTCAGCCCTAGGCCCTCAGCCCTTTCGACAGGCGCTTGAATAGCGGCGCCGCAAGCGGCACTTAAGTGCGGATGGAAACCAACAGACTGGCAATGAAATCCCTCGACGACCTCCAGCCGCAGAATCCCGGACAAGGTTTCCAGTTTCCCGGCGTGTTCGAGATCACCGCGATCGGCATCGGGCATGTCGGACTCGAAGAGCGCGTGCCCGAACTCATCGTCGGCCTCGGCATGGCCGTGCTCAACGGCAGCCTGCGCACGCGTCCGTCGAACGAAGGTCGCTACGTTTCGGTCAGCGTGACCTTCACCTGCCCGTCGCGCGAAAAGTACGAGGCTGCGCATGCCGCGCTGCGCGCAGATCCGGATATCCGGTGGACGCTTTGAGGTTTTTCACACCATCCCCACCCACGCCCATCCTGCGCTCAAGGGCCCGGTCCGCGCATCGCTGTGCGGCCGTTCGCCGGCGCACGGCAGTGCCACGCGAAATCCCGGCTCACCCCCTTGAAGGGGACGACTTGTCACGCAGACCCGTTTAATGTCAGCGCTCCTGATCCGGCGATTTCCCGGCTTCCAGCCATACGAGCCGATGTGGCGGGCGATGCAGGCGTTCACCGACGCGCGCGGCGCAGAAACGCCGGACGAGCTCTGGGTCGTCGAGCACGAGCCGGTGTTCACGCTTGGCCAGGCCGGCAAGTGGGAACACGTGCTGATGCCGGGCAATATCCCGGTCGTGCCGGTCGATCGCGGCGGCCAGGTGACGTATCACGGTCCCGGCCAGATCGTCGCGTACCCGCTGGTCGATCTGCGCCGGGCCGGCATCGGCGTGCGCGAGTTCGTGCAGCGGATCGAGCAGGCGATCATCGACACGCTGGCCGAGTGGAATATCATCGCCGCCCGCAAGGACGGCGCGCCGGGTGTTTACGTAGCGGGCGCCAAAGTGGCCGCGCTGGGCTTGCGCGTGCGCCGCGGCTGCACGTTCCATGGGCTGGCCTTCAACGTGAACATGGACCTGGAGCCGTTTCACCGCATCAATCCGTGCGGTTTTCAGGGCTTGCAGGTGACCCAGGTGCTAGACTTGGGCGGCCCGTCGCGGCTGGCCGAGGTCGAGTCCGTCCTGGTCGCCGAACTGGCGCGGCAGCTGCACCTGGAGCCGGTGCCTGCCGAACCCCACCTGACTTCTGACGCTGGCGCGCTCGACGCGACCGGCGCTAGCGTACCGGCATGAGTGCATCCGTGGACAAGACCATCGCGATTTCCGTCATCACCGAGCCATCCATCGCGGCGCTTGCACCCGTGCCGGGCGACAAGCAGCTCGGCGGGGACAAGATCGCGCGCAATCGCGCCGAATTCGACCCGTCCGCGCCCGTGCTGCGCAAGCCGAGCTGGATCCGCGTGCGCATTCCGCCGGGCAACGCGGTGGCCCGGCTGAAATCGAAGCTGCGCGCGAATCGCCTCGTCACGGTCTGCGAAGAGGCCTCGTGCCCGAACATCCACGAGTGTTTCGGCAAGGGCACCGCGACGTTCATGATCCTCGGCGAGGTCTGCACGCGGCGCTGCTCGTTCTGCGACGTCGCCCATGGCCGGCCGAAGCCGCCCGATGCCGACGAACCGCGCCACCTGGCCGAGACAATTCGCGACATGGGCCTGCGCTACGTCGTCATCACCTCGGTCGACCGCGACGACCTGCGCGATGGCGGCGCCAGTCACTTTGCCGAGTGCATCGGCCAAGTGCGCGCGGCCAGCCCGGACATTCGCATCGAAATCCTGACTCCGGACTTTCGCGGCAAGGGCCGCATGGAGCGCGCGCTCGAAGTGCTCGCGACGGCGCCCCCGGACGTGTTCAACCACAATCTGGAAACCGTGCGCGGCTTGTACCCGAACGTGCGTCCGGGCGCCGACTACGACTGGTCGCTGAGCCTGCTGCAGCGCTTCAAGGCGCAACACCCCGATATTCCGACGAAGTCCGGCATCATGCTTGGGCTCGGCGAAACCCCGGAGCAGGTGCACGGCGCGTTGAACGATCTGCGCGCCCACGATGTCGATATGGTGACTATCGGGCAATACCTGCAACCCACGCCGCACCACCATCCGGTATTGCGGTACTGGACGCCCGACGAGTTCGACGCACTGGCGCGCTACGGCGACGGGCTGGGTTTTCAGCACGTTGCCTCCGGCCCACTGGTGCGCTCGTCGTACCACGCCGACCAGATGGCGCATGCGGCCGGCTACGTCGAGGTCGCCTGATTTGAGGTAAAGATTTGAAAAACGGGGCCAGTTTCGCCCCGGTTCGCCGGTCAGGGACGATTGCAGGAGAACGTGATTAAATTGGATTGAAGTGCGGGCAGGATGCCCGCTTCGTGACCTTCGCAATCGGACGATTGCCAGAGCGCTATTACATAAAGGTATATTTGTGGAAATCTCTTTGCGTAAGACTTTTTTCCTGATCGCGTTGACGCTGTCCTGCGCCGTATCGGCGAAGCCGGTGCCGAACGCCGGCGATGTTGCGGTCAAGCCGACGCCGACCCAGGCACAGACCGCCGTGCTGGCCGCGCGCTTCCTCACGCGCTTCCACTACAAGCCCGAAGCGCTCGACGCGAAGATGTCGCAGCAGATCTTCGATCGCTATCTCGACGCGCTCGATTCGGATCGCCTGTTCCTGCTGCAGTCGGACGTCGACCGGTTCGCCGCGTCGCGCGACAAGCTTGGCGACGCGATCTACGACCAGGACCTCTCCGCGCCGTTCGCGATCTTCAACCTGTACGTCCAGCGCGTCGCCGAACGCACGGCCTACTCGCAGGAACTGCTCAAGCAGGGTTTCGACTTCAGCAAGGATGACTCCTATCGCTACCAGCGCGACAAGCTGCCGTGGGCCAAGACGACCGAAGAACTCAACGATGTCTGGCACAAGCGCGTCAAGAACGACTGGCTGCGCCTGAAGCTGGCCGGCAAGAAGGAAGCCGACATCCGCACGACGCTGGAGAAGCGTTACGCAAACTATGGCGACCGCCTGCGCCAGCTCAACGCCGAGGACGTGTTCCAGACGTTCATGAACGCCTACGCGATGGCGATCGAACCGCACACGAATTACCTGGGCCCGCGCGCCAGCGAAAACTTCGATATCGCAATGAAGCTTTCGCTCGAAGGCATCGGCGCGGTGCTGCAGCGTGACGAGGACTACACGGCGATCCGCGAGATCGTGCCGGGCGGCCCGGCCGCGTTGTCGGGCAAGCTCAAGGTCGGCGATCGCATCGTCGGCGTCGGTCAGGGCGAATCCGGGTCGCTGACCGACGTCGTCGGCTGGCGTCTGGACGATGTCGTCGAAAAGATCCGTGGCGCCAAGGACACGACCGTGCGCCTGGAAGTCATTCCGGCCGACGCCGGTCCGGATGGCAAGCATTTCACTCTGGCGATGGTGCGCAAGAAAGTGCTGATCGAGGAACAGGCGGCCAAGAGCTCGGTCATCGACATCAAGGATGGCGACATCAGCCGCAAGATCGGCGTGATTTCGCTGCCGACGTTCTACCAGGATTTCGACGCGCGCCGGCGCGGCGACAAGGACTACAAGAGCGCCACGCGCGATGTGGCCAAGCTGATCGGCGAACTGAAGAAGCAGAATGTCGACGGTGTGCTCGTCGACTTGCGCAACAACGGCGGCGGCTCGCTGTCCGAAGCCACCGACCTGACCGGCCTGTTCATCGGCAAGGGTCCGGTCGTGCAGGTGCGCAGCGCCAACGGCCGCATCGAGGAAGAACAGAACGCCGACATCGGCATGGCCTGGAGCGGTCCCCTGGCCGTGCTGATCAATCGCAACTCGGCCTCGGCCTCGGAGATTTTTGCTGCCGCGATCCAGGACTACGGCCGCGGCCTGATCATCGGCGAACCGTCGTACGGCAAGGGCACGGTGCAGAACCTGGTCGACCTGGATCAGGTCAAGGGCAACGAGAAGCCGTCGTATGGCGAATTGAAGATGACGATCGCGCAGTTCTTCCGCGTCAACGGCGGATCGACACAACTGCGCGG
>DASSGP010000144.1:0-8698 GCA_035693405.1 Rudaea sp.
CTCCTTCACCGTCATCTTCGCGCGCAGCGCGTCGATGCGCGGATCCGCGGCGACGTCATCGTTGTAGTCGCTGGCCGTGAGCCGGCCGAAGATCAGCGGCACGGCAACCATGTACTGGATGCAATGGTCGCGGTCCGCGTAATTCGCCAGCGGTCCGGTCTTGTCGATGATGCGCACGCCGGCTTCCTGCGTTTCGATCTCGATGCGTTCGATCTGGTCGATCCTCGCCGCAACCTGCGGATGCAGCTTCATCGCCGCCTCGCATGCAGTCTGCGCATGGAATTCGGCCGGGAACGAAATCTTGAAGAGGACATTTTCCATCACGTAGCCGCCGAACGGCCGCTCGAACTCGAACGCCTTGCCCTTGAACGCGACGTCGTAGAAGCCCCAGGTTTTCGCGCTCAACGCCGACGGATATCCGACGACGCGTTTGTCGACCGCATTCAACGCGTGAGTCACCGCGCGCCGGCACGCGTCGCCGGCTGCCCAACTCTTGCGCGGTCCGGTATTCGGCGCGTGGCGATACGTGCGCAGCGCGCCGTTGTCGATCCAGCTATGCGAAACGGCCGTGATGATTTCGTCTGTGCCGCCGCCAAGCATCGCGGTCGCGACCGCGGTCGAGGCCAGGCGCACGAGGATCACGTGGTCGAGGCCGACGCGGTTGAACGAATTCTTCAGCGCGTAGCAGCCCTGGATCTCGTGCGCCTTGATCGCCCAGGTCAGCGCATCGCGTACGGTCAGCGGCTGGCCGCCTTCGCGCTCGGCTTTGCGCGAAAGATAATCGCCGACGGCGAGGATCGTGCCGAGGTTGTCCGATGGATGACCCCACTCCGCGGCGAGCCAGGTATCGTTGAAATCGAGCCAGCGGATCTGCGTTCCGATCGCGAATGCCGCCTGCACCGGATCGAGTTCGAGGTTCGTGCCCGGCACGCGCGCGCCGCCCGCAAGCGTCGCCCCCGGAACCACTGGGCCGAGATGCTTTACGCAATCGGGAAACTTCATCGCAAGCATTGCGCAACCGAGCGAGTCGAGCAGCATGTAGCGTGCGGTGTCGTACGCCTCCTGCGAGTCGATCGCGTAGCTGGCGACGTAATTGGCAATGTCGACCATCGGCTGGTCGGGGTCCGGCCGAACAGCCGAACGGATGTCGTGGTGGCTCATGGGATTTCCGGAGATTGGACGAAGGTCAGCCGCCTATTTTGCCAGACTTGGGTCGGTGTGGCAGCGATAAGATCACAAAAGCAAAGCTTGAACCACGGCCTCTCTCGGCCATCCATGGCCTCCGAGGCACTCGGACTCGTGTCCATCGGAGAACACGGAGAACTACGGAGAAAAGCAATGGATGGGGAAGCCGGCAGATGCAACGGACGCAAGGCTTTCCTGTCAGCGTTCGCGCGATTCCGGCCGGGCGCAAGCATTATCCCGAAGAAATCGGGTCACAGGGGTAACACCAACATACTCTTGGTCTCTTCGTGCCTTTCTCCGTGTTCTCCGTGTTCTCCGATGGACACGAGTCCGAGTGCCTCGGAGGCCATGGATGGCCGAGAGAGGCCGTGGTTCAATCTTTTCTTCTCTGCGATACTTGATAAACCAGCTCGGGGAGAGTCCTGTGATCGACACAACCAAGACCGGCGAAGAACTGCGCACCGAGATGACGCTGCGGGGGCTGATCCTCGGCGTGGTCATCACGGTTGTATTCACCGCCGCGAACGTGTTCTTCGGCCTCAAGGCCGGCCTGACGTTCGCGACGTCGATTCCCGCCGCGGTCATCTCGATGGCGCTGCTGCGCGGCTTCAAGGACTCGACCGTCCAGGAAAACAACATCGTGCAGACTGTCGCCTCGGCGGCCGGCACGCTGTCATCGATCATCTTCGTGTTGCCGGGCCTGGTCATGATCGGCTGGTGGACCGGATTTCCGTACTGGTCGTCGTTCGCGATCTGCGCGCTAGGCGGCATCCTCGGCGTGATGTACTCGATCCCGCTGCGCCGCGCGCTGGTCACGAATTCGGATCTGCCTTACCCCGAGGGCGTGGCCTGCGCGGAAGTGTTGAAGGTCGGTGGCGGCGGCAATCGCACGAAGGCAGCCGACGATGAAAACCGCGCCGGCCTGCTTGCCGTCGTGTGGGGTTCAATCAGCGCCGCGACGTTTGCACTGATCGTGGCGACGCGCATGTTCGCCAGCGACGTCGTGCAGTACTTCCGCTACGGCAGCGACGACAAGGGTCCGGTCAGCGGCTTCGACTTCAACCTGTCGATGGCGTTGTTCGCGGTCGGACACCTCGTCGGACTCTGGGTCGGCGTGGCGATGGGCGTCGGCGCAGTCATTGGATGGGCGTGGGGCGTGCCGCACTATTCCGGTCTCGCTCCGGCGGCCGGGGCGGCCGCAGATGTCGCGCAGTCGATCTGGAGCCACAAGGTGCGCTTCGTCGGCGCCGGCACGATCGGTGTGGCCGCGATCTGGACGCTGGCGAAACTCGTCAAGCCGGTCGTCAGCGGCCTGGCATCCGCAGTCGCGGCCTCGCGCGTGCGCAAGGCCGGCCAGGCGGCGACCCTGCCGCGCACCGAGCAGGATATTCCGATCGGCACCGTCGGCCTGATCATGGTCGTCTGCTTCATACCGATCGCGTGGCTGCTCGGCCACTTCGCGGCGGAGAGCGGCCTCGGCGATCATTGGGTCGCGCTGGTGACCGGCGGCCTGATCTACGTCGTCGTCATGGGCTTTGTCGTGTCGGCCG
Organism: Rudaea sp.; assembly: GCA_035693405.1. Classification (GTDB taxonomy): domain Bacteria; phylum Pseudomonadota; class Gammaproteobacteria; order Xanthomonadales; family Rhodanobacteraceae; genus Rudaea. The sequence goes on from DASSGP010000144.1 coordinate 2,736, forward strand.
TCTGCGGCTACATGGCCGGCCTGATCGGATCTTCGAACAGTCCGTTGTCGGGCATCGGTATCCTCGTCGTGATCGGCGCGGCGCTGCTGCTGATCTTCGGCATCAAGCCGCTGCTCGGGACCAGCAACGATCAAGGCCTGGTCGCGTTCGCGCTGTTCGTCACCGCGATCGTGTTCACGGTCGCCGCGATCGCGAACAACAACCTGCAGGACCTCAAGACCGGACAGCTCGTCGATGCGACGCCGTCGAAGCAGCAGTGGGCTCTCGTCGTCGGCGTGATTGCCGGCGCCGCGATCATTCCGCCGATCCTCGACTTGCTCAATCACGCGTACGGCTTTGCCGGCACGCCGGGATCGACGCACGAGCATCCACTGCCGGCGCCGCAGGCCGGCCTGATCTCCGCGCTTGCGCAAGGCGTGATCCAGAACAACATCGACTGGGGACTGATCCAGGTCGGCGGATTGATCGGGGCGATCATGATCATCGTCGACGAGGTACTGCGCCGAACGACCAAGTCAGCGCACCTGTCGCCACTTGCGGTCGGCCTCGGCGTCTATCTGCCGACGTCCAGCACGTTGATGGTCGTCGTCGGTGCGATTGCCGGCTCTTATTACGACAAGCGCGCCGAGCGCGGCGCGAAGCCCGAAGCGGCGAAACAGCTCGGCGTGCTGCTCGCATCCGGCATGATCGTCGGCGAAGGCCTGATCGGCGTGCTGATCGCGGCGATCGTCGCTTTCTCGGGCAAGGATTTCCCGCTTCAGCTCGTCAGCGACGAGTTCGCGGCGAATGGCGCGCTGTGGGTCGGCGGCATCGCTTTCGTCATCGTCATGCTTGCGTTGTATCGCTGGATCGAGGGTGTGAGCCGAAAGACTTCGTAACGACGACGAAACGTCGAAACGCAAGGACTGTAGAATCGCAAGAATTGTAGAATCGTAAAATCGGGTCTCGGAAGTTCAATCCGATTCTAGGTTTCTACGTTCTACGATATGCAGTTTCCGTCCGGTTTCAGGTTGTTGCGAAAAGTCTCGCACGACACCGTAGGTCGGATGCCGCCAGGGTGAACGGGGCTTGTGCGCACGGCCGACTCGCCCCACATCGAGAACCTGCGTCCTTGCACAGTCCTCGCGGAGATCCTGCATGAAAGCCATTGCCCTGACCCGCTATCTGCCGATCGACGATTCCGCGTCGTTGGTCGAAGTCGAATTGGCGGATCCGAAAGCTACTGGCCACGACCTGCTGGTCCGCGTCGAGGCGATCTCCGTCAACCCGGTCGACACCAAGGTGCGTTCGCCGAAGCCGCAGGTCGAAGCGCAGCCGAAAGTGCTCGGCTGGGACGCGGCCGGCACGGTCATCGCCGTCGGCGATGCAGTGACGCTGTTCAAACCGGGCGATGCCGTGTACTACGCGGGTGACATTACGCGGCCCGGAAGCAATGCACAGCTGCAGCTTGTCGACGAGCGCATCGTCGGGCGCAAGCCGAAGACTCTGGATTTTGCCCAGGCTGCGGCGCTGCCTCTGACGACGCTCACCGCATGGGAGCTGCTGTTCGATCGTTTCGGCTTCGACGCAGAGGGGCGCGATCGCGGCCGCTCGTTGCTGATCGTCGCCGGCGCCGGTGGCTTGGGCTCGATAGCGATCCAGCTGGCGCGGCGCGCCGGGTTCATGGTTATCGCGACCGCTTCGCGCGAAGAAACCGTGGCCTGGTGCACGCGCATGGGCGCCGCCCATGTCATCGATCATCGCCAGCCGCTGCGGCCGCAGCTCGAGGCAGCCGGTTTTCGCCATGTCGATGCGATTGCCTGCTTCACCGGCGCCGAATCGTACTGGCCGCAACTGGCCGACGCGGTCGCGCCGCAAGGACGCATCGGCCTCGTCGTGGGACTGCGCACGCCGCTGGATCTGGAAATCATCAAGAACAAGAGCGCCAGCGTGCACTGGGAATTCATGTTCACGCGCGCGATGTTCGGCACGCCCGACATCGCGCGCCAGCACGAAATCCTGTCGCAAGCCGCAGACCTGATCGACAAGGGCGAACTGCACACGACGGTCACCGATACGCTGCGCCCGATCAATGCCGTGAATCTGCGCGAGGCGCATCGGCGCCTGGAGTCGGGCACGACGATCGGCAAGCTGGTGCTGGCCGGATGGGACTGAGAAGTAGATGCATAATAGTATAAACGTATAATCGTAGGGTCATAGAATCGTTTCTTCGATTCTACCTTTCTACGATTCCAGGGCTTGCGCATTCGGAAAACGCCGAGAACACACCCATGACTACCACCCTGCAAGGTCAACGCGCGCTGGTCACCGGCTCGACCGCCGGCATCGGCTACGCGATTGCCGCGGAGCTCGCGCGCGCGGGCGCCGATGTCATCATCAACGGCAGGACGCAGCAACGCGTCGAGCAGGCGCTGCAGTCGCTGCGGACCGCGCTCGGCACCGACGCGAGCCTGCGTGGCGTCGCTGCCGACGTCGGCAGCGCGGCCGGGACGCAGGCATTGATCGAGCAACATCCCGACGTCGATATCCTAATCAACAACGCCGGCATTTTCGCCGTGCAGCCGTTCCTCGAATCCCGGGACGAAGACTGGCAGAAGTTCTACGAGGTCAACGTGCTGTCTGGCGTACGCCTGTCGCGTCACTATCTGGCCGGCATGCTCAAGCGCAATCGCGGCCGCATCGTATTTATCTCGAGCGAGTCCGGCGTGCAGATTCCGGTCGAGATGATCCACTACGGAATGACCAAGGCGGCGCAGATTGCTGTTGCGCGCGGCCTCGCGCAGCTCACTGCCGGCACGGCGGTGACGGTCAATTCGGTCTTGCCGGGGCCGACGCGCTCCGAAGGCGTCGGCACGTTCGTCGCCGATTTTGCACGCAAGCAGAACGTCACGCCGGAAGAATTCGAACGCGGCTTCTTCGAAACGGCGCGGCCGACATCGCTGCTCAAGCGCTTCATCGAGCCGGAAGAGATTGCGCGCGTCGTTGCATTCGTCGCAAGTCCGGATGCTTCCGCAATCAACGGCGCCGCGGTGCGTGCCGAGGGCGGCGTGGTGTTGTCCGCATTCTAGGAGCAGGGACCAGGGACCAGGAACTAGTGAGAGCAGCACTCTCGCCCCTAACCCCTAACCCCTAGCCCTAGCCCCTAGCGTGGCCCACGCCCCTCGCCCCTGCTCTACTGACACCACGCTGTCTCTAGCAATGAGATAAACAGGGCGCAAATTGGCGGTCGCATCCGCCGCCGTTGAGGAGCACAATTCGATCATGGCGCTCGACAACTTCCACCCCGCCGTCGCGGCTTGGTTCCGCCGCGCGTTTGCCGCCCCGACACCCGCTCAGGTGCGCGCCTGGCCCGCGATCCAGTCTGGCCGCCACGCATTGATTGCCGCACCGACCGGATCGGGCAAGACACTCGCCGCTTTTCTCGCTGCCATCGACGATCTCGTGCGCCGCGGCATCGCCGAACCGCTGCCCGACGAAACGTTTGTCGTCTACGTCTCGCCGCTCAAGGCGCTGTCGAACGACGTGCGCATCAATCTCGAGGCGCCACTGAACGGCATCCGCGACGAGCTGATGGCGCTTGGCCTGCCCGATGTCGAAATCCGCTCGGTCGTGCGCACCGGCGATACGCCACAGGCCGAACGCGACCGCATGCGCCGGCAGCCGCCGCACATCGTCGTGACGACGCCGGAGTCGCTGTACATCCTGCTCGGCTCCGAGTCCGGCCGCGCAATGCTGGCGAGTACGCGCACGGTCATCGTCGACGAAATCCATGCACTCGCGCCGAACAAGCGCGGCGCGCACCTGGCATTGTCGCTGGAACGCCTCGAAGCGCTGTGCGGCCGCCGGCTCACGCGCATCGGACTCTCTGCAACGCAGAAGCCGATCGACGAGGTCGCGAGGTTTCTCGTTGGCGCATCATTGGATGGCCGTCATTCCGGCGGAAGCCGGAATCCAGCTCTTCCTCTTTTGCACTCGGCCCAAGAGCTGGATCCCGGCTTCCGCCGGGATGACGAGCTAGGGAGCGATGACGAGCCAAAGAAGCGTGACGCGCCAGAGAAAAGTGGCGAGCCAGGGAAAAATGAAGAGCCGGGACACCCAGCGCCTGCCCTCAGCGCTCAGCCCTCAGCCCTCTTCCCACAATGCGAAATCGTCGACGTCGGCTATTCACGTCAGCGCGATCTCGCGATCGAAGTGCCGAAGGCGCCGCTGCAGGCGGTCATGTCGGGTGACGTCTGGCAAGAGGTCTATGCGCGCCTCGCCGAGCTGATCGAGCAACACCGCACGACACTGGTTTTCGTCAACACGCGGCGCATGGCCGAGCGTGTTGCGCGGCATCTGAGCGAAAAGCTCGGCAAGGGCGCCGTGACCTCGCACCACGGCAGCATGGCGCGCGAGCAGCGCCTGGCCGCCGAACAGCGCCTGAAGCGCGGCGAATTGCGCGCGCTCGTCGCCACGGCTTCGCTCGAGCTCGGCATCGACATCGGCGATGTCGATCTGGTCTGCCAGATCGCGTCGCCGCGCTCGATCTCGGCGTTCCTGCAGCGTGTCGGCCGTTCCGGTCACTCGGTCGGCGGCACGCCGAAAGGCCGGTTGTTCGCGCTATCGCGCGACGACCTGGTCGAATGCACAGCGCTGCTCGATGCGGTGCGCCGCGGCGAGCTCGACATGCTGCGTGTCGAACGCGACGCGTTCGACGTGCTCGCCCAGCAGATCGTCGCCGAAGTGGCCAGCCGCGAATGGAACGAGGCCGAGTTGTTCGCGCTGGTAACGCGCGCCTATCCATTTGCCGGCTTGTCGCGGAGTACGTTCACCGAGATTGTGCGCATGCTTGCCGAAGGATTCAGCACGCGCCGCGGTCCGCGCGCGGCCTATCTGCATCGCGACGCAGTCAACGGCGTGCTGCGCGCGCGGCGCGGCGCGCGCCTGACCGCGCTGACCTCGGGCGGCGCGATTCCCGATACGGCCGACTACGAAGTCGTGCTCGAGCCGCAGGCACTGAAGATCGGCACGGTGCACGAAGACTTCGCCGTCGAGAGCCTGGCGGGCGACATTTTCCAGCTCGGCAATACGTCATATCGCATCCTGCGCGTCGAGCGCGGGCGCGTGCGCGTCGAGGATGCCCAGGGCATGCCGCCGACGATTCCGTTCTGGCTCGGCGAGGCTCCGGGACGCAGCGACGAGCTGTCGCTGGCGGTGTCGCGGCTGCGCGAGGAGATTTCCACGCGGCTGGTCTCTCAATCCCTTCTCCCATCGGGAGAAGGTGGCCCGCAGGGCCGGCCCCTCCCGGCCATCCCTGGCCTTCCGGGCACTTGGGCTCCTGCCCATCGGATGAGGGTGCGACCGGAGCCGGACCTCTGCATCGGTGAGGCGGCGGGAGGCATCCTGCCTTCATCCTCCGCCGAACCCTCTCCCCAACCCCTCTCCCGGGAGGAGAAGGGCTCAAGCACAGCACTGTCTTGGCTCATCGAGGACGTCGGACTCGCCGAAGCCGCCGCAATCCAACTCGTCGAGTATCTCGGCGGCGCAAAGGCCGCCCTCGGCCTGCTGCCGACGCAGCGCGAGCTCGCAATGGAGCGCTTCTTCGACGAATCCGGCGGCACCCAACTCGTGATCCATTCGCCATTCGGCAGCCGACTTAATCGCGCCTGGGGACTGGCGCTGCGCAAGCGTTTCTGCCGCAAGTTCAATTTCGAACTTCAGGCTGCGGCGACCGAGGACGCGATCGTGCTGTCGCTGTCGACGAGCCACAGCTTTCCGCTCGACGAGGTCACGCGTTACCTGCATTCGAACTCGGTGCGCGATGTACTGACGCAAGCGCTGCTCGATGCGCCGATGTTCGGCCTGCGCTGGCGCTGGAATGCGACGACCGCGCTGGCGCTGCCGCGCTTCGTCGGCGGCGCCAAGGTGCCGCCGCAGCTGCAACGCATGAAGTCGGAAGACTTGCTCGCGACCGTGTTCCCGGA
>DASSGP010000145.1:0-6982 GCA_035693405.1 Rudaea sp.
GTGCGCAATGCGCCGCGATTTGCTGCGGAAGCGGTGGCATGATTTTTCTGCTCGTCATTCCGGCGAAAGCCGGAATCCAGCTCCTTGCTCTCGCTTCCGCATCTACTTCGGCACTGCCTGAAAAAAACAGGAGCTGGATTACACGCCGCTCTGCGGCGCGCCCTTCGGGCCAGCTTCGCTGTTCGCTCCGGCATCCTGCCTTCGCAGTCCGGCTTTCGCCGGAATGACGGAGTTAAGTGCATGAAGCTTTGTGGCTTCGAGGTCGGCCTCGACAAACCTCTCTTCCTGATCGCCGGACCGTGCGTCGTCGAGTCCGAGCAATTGCAGATCGACACAGCCGGTACGCTGAAGGAAATCACGTCCCGACTCGGCATTCCTTTCATCTTCAAGTCGAGCTACGACAAGGCCAATCGCACGTCGGCCTCGAGCTACCGCGGCCTCGGCATTGACGAAGGCCTGCGCATCCTCGCCGAAGTCAAACGCCAGCTTGGCGTGCCGGTGCTGACCGACGTTCATGAGTACACGCCGCTCGATGAAGTCGCCGCGGTCGTTGACGTGCTGCAGACGCCGGCATTCCTCTGCCGCCAAACCGATTTCATCCAGAATGTCGCGAACGCCGGCAAGCCGGTGAACATCAAGAAGGGCCAGTTCCTGTCGCCGTGGGAGATGAAGCACGTCAGCGACAAGGCCTTGGCAACCGGCAATGGGCAGATCATGGTCTGCGAGCGCGGCGCGAGCTTCGGCTACAACAATCTCGTCTCCGACATGCGCAGCCTCGCCGTGATGCGCGAGACCGGCTGTCCGGTGGTGTTCGACGCGACCCACTCGGTGCAGTTGCCGGGTGGCGCCGGCGGCAAGTCCGGGGGCCAGCGCGAATTCGTGCCGGTCTTGTCGCGCGCGGCCGTTGCCGTCGGCATCGCCGGCATCTTCATGGAAACGCATCCGGATCCGGAAAAAGCGCTGAGCGACGGCCCAAACGCATGGCCGCTGCCGAAAATGGCGGCGTTGCTCGAAACCTTGCTGGAACTCGATCGCGCAGCCAAGCGCGCCGGATTTCTCGAATCCTCCTTGTGAACCGCACCGACCGATGAGCACGATCACCCACGTACATGCGCGCGAAATTCTCGACTCGCGCGGCAATCCGACCCTGGAAGCAGAGGTCACGCTCAGCGACGGCTCGTTCGGCCGCGCCATGGTGCCGAGTGGCGCTTCGACCGGATCGCGCGAGGCCGTCGAATTGCGCGATGGCGACAAGTCGCGTTATCTTGGCAAGGGAGTGAAGAATGCGGTCGCGAACGTCAACGGCGCGATTGCGCAGACGCTGAAAGATTTCGACGCGTCGGACCAGAAGGGCGTCGACGCCAAGCTCATCGCGCTCGACGGCACGCCAAACAAGAGCCGCCTCGGCGCGAACGCGCTGCTCGGCGTGTCGCTCGCAAACGCGCACGCTGTAGCGGCGAGTCGCAGGCAGCCGCTCTGGCAGTACCTCTCGTCCCTCGCCCCGCGTCCCTCGTCCCTGGGACCGGCCCTGCCGGTCCCCATGATGAACATAGTCAACGGCGGCGCGCATGCCGACAACAACGTCGACATGCAGGAGTTCATGGTGTTGCCGGTCGGCCTGCCGAATTTCACAGAGGCCCTGCGCGCCGGCGTGGAAATTTTTCATGCGCTGAAGAGTGTGCTGAAGGCGAGGGGTCTGAACACGGCGGTCGGGGACGAAGGCGGTTTCGCGCCGGATCTCAAGTCAAACGAGCAGGCGATCGAGACGATTCTCGAAGCGATCGCCAAAACGGGCTATGCCGCTGGCAAGGATGTATATCTCGGCCTGGATGTGGCAAGTTCCGAGTTCTACAAGGACGGTGCCTATCGCCTCGACGGCGAAGGCAAGACGATGACGTCGCAGCAGTTGATCGAGTTCTATGCGGACTGGTGCGCGCGCTACCCGATCATCACGATCGAAGATGGCATGGCCGAAGGCGACTGGGACGGCTGGAAGGCGTTGACCGACAAGCTTGGCAAGAAGGTGCAGCTGGTTGGCGACGACTTGTTCGTCACCAACACCGCGATATTCAAGCAGGGCATCGACCGGCACATTGCCAACGCGATCCTGATCAAGGTAAATCAGATCGGCACGCTGACCGAAACGCTCGAGGCGATCGCGATGGCCGCGGCAGCAAACTATGCGTCGATCGTTTCGCATCGCTCGGGCGAAACCGAAGACACGACGATCGCGGACATCTCGGTCGCGACGACCGCCACGCAGATCAAGACCGGATCGCTGTGCCGCTCCGATCGCGTGGCCAAGTACAACCAGTTGCTGCGCATTGAGGAAGCCCTCGGCGCGCAGGCGCGCTACGCGGGACGCTCGGCATTTCCCAACGTGCCGGGTCTGGTGGGCTGATCGGACCCAGGCGTGCTGCGCTACGTCGCACTATTGCTGCTGATCCTGCTGCTGGCTCTGGAAGTTAAATTGTGGACCGGCGACTGGAGCCTGCGCGAAGTCTGGCGCCTGCGCCAGCGCGTGGCCGAACAGAAACAGGAAAACCAGAAACTCAAGCAGCGCAACGAGGCGTTGTCGGCTGAGGTGCAGGACCTGAAGAGCGGCAATGAAGCGATCGAGGAACGCGCGCGCTCCGAGCTTGGCCTGGTCAAGCCCGACGAAACGTTTTACCAGGTCGTCGAACCGACCGCTGACGCCAAGAAGAATGGCGATGAGCGACACTGATGCAGGACTGTGGTGTGTCGTGCCCGCGGCGGGTCGCGGTTCACGTTTCGGCGGTGCAGTACCCAAGCAATACCTGACCCTGCACGCCAAGCCGCTGCTGCTGTTGACCCTCGAACGCCTGGCTGCACATCCGCGCGTTTCAGGTCTGATGGTTGCAATCGCAGCGGACGATCACCGCTGGCCGGGAATCTCCACGTGTGGGGGTAAACCGGTGGCGACGGCAGTTGGCGGAACCCTGCGTTCGGATTCCGTGCTCGCCGGATTGCGCGCGTTGCGCGGCAAAGTGCGTGACGATGACTTCGTTCTCGTCCACGACGCCGCCAGACCGTGCGTGCTCGCCGCGGACATCGATCGGCTGATCGATCTTGGCATGCCTGCGGGCGGTGCGCTGCTGGCCGCGCCATTGCGCGATACGCTCAAGCGCGCCGATGCGACCGGTCGGGTCGGGGCCACCGAGCCGCGCGAGGGACTCTGGCGTGCGCTGACGCCGCAGCTTTTTCGCCTCGGCGAACTAGTCGCCGCGCTCGAGTCCGCGCAAGCCGCCGGCATCGAAGCAACCGACGAGGCAATGGCGATGGAGCGCGCAGGCCATCGCCCGTTGCTGGTCGAGGGTGCGGAGAGCAATATCAAGATCACGACGCGGGCTGATCTCGCGTTGGCGGAGTTTTTGATTGAAGAGTTGAGCGCTGAGGGCTGAGGGCTGGGTGGAGCGTTGCCTTTCTTCAGGCAATCCAGATTCTGCCAGGACGATTATCAGGACGAGGAAAGCACTGTGGTCATCGAAATGTTTCAACTGGCGCGCAAAGGCTCGGATATCGCGTTTCAGCCCTCAGCCCTCAGCCCTCAGCCCTGACCCACATGCGCATAGGCCACGGCTACGACGTCCACGCATTCGGCAGCGGCGATCACGTCATGCTCGGCGGCGTACGGATTGCCCACACGCATTGCGTTGTCGCGCATTCTGACGGCGATGTGGTGATTCACGCGCTGTGCGATGCGATCCTCGGTGCGCTGGCATTAGGCGACATCGGCCGGCACTTCCCGCCGTCGGACGAACGCTGGCGCAATGCCGATAGCCGCAAGTTTCTGCGCCGTTGCGCCGAACTCATGGACGAAGGCGGATACGTGCTGGGCAATGCCGATGTCACCGTCATTTGCGAGCAGCCGAAGATCGCGCCGCATGCCGAAGCGATGCGCGCGAACCTGTCCGCGGATCTCGGCTGCGACGTGGCGCAGATCAGCGTCAAGGCGACGACGAGCGAGAGGCTCGGCTTCACCGGTCGTGGCGAAGGCATAGCGGCGCAGGCCGTCGTGCTTCTGAAGTGGTCCGGTCCCGGACCGGACTGATGGCGCAAATCGAGCTCCCTTTCGCCTACGGCGGACCGCCGTTGCGCGGCGTCATGCGTGCGACGCCGGAGGATTTTTTCGTCGACGAGGATCTCGGCTTCGAGCCCGATGGCGCAGGTGAATACGCGTTCGTGCGTATCGAGAAGCGCGGCGCGAACACGGAGTGGGTCGCAAGGCAGCTCGCGCGCTTTGCCGGAGTCGCTCCGAATGCCGTGAGTTACGCCGGGATGAAGGACCGCCATGCGGTTACGCGGCAGACGTTTTCGATCCACTTGCCGGGCCGCCCGGATCCTGACTGGAGTTCGTTGCAGAGCCCGGAATTCCACGTGCTCGACTGCCGGCGTCACAGTCGCAAGCTCAAGCGCGGCGCGCACAAGGCGAACGCGTTTCGCATCGTGCTGCGCGACATCAGCGGCGACCGCGTCGCGGCGGAACTCTGCTTGGCGCAAATCGTGACCGGCGGCGTTCCAAACTATTTTGGCGAGCAGCGCTTCGGCCGCGGGGGCGACAACCTTGAACGGGCGCGCGCGATGTTTGAAGGCAAGCGAATGCAGCGGCACGAGCAGGGCCTACTCCTGTCGGCCGCGCGTTCGCATCTTTTCAATCGTGTGCTGACAGAGCGAGTGCTGGCTGGCAACTGGAATCAGGCGCTCGATGGCGAAGTGTGGATGCTCGCCGGCAGCCACAGCATTTTCGGACCGGAGCCGCTTACACCAGCATTGACTGCGCGAATGGCGAGCGGCGACATCGATCCGACAGGTCCGTTGTGGGGCGCTGGCGAATTGCGCTCGGCTGGCGCGGTAGCCGCTATCGAGCGGAACGTCGCCGCGCAGGATGATGACCTGGTTCGCGGCCTGGTCACCTGCGGTTTACGCCAGGAACGTCGCGCCCTCGTGATGCGGCCTTCAGACCTCGCAGAGACTTGGCTGTCGGAGTCCGCCGTTGAGCTGAGGTTTCGCTTGAATAAAGGTTTGTATGCTACTGTTATAATTAGAGAAATATGTGGCGTATCGGCGATCGAGGAGAGTTCTGAATAGAAAGTTGCCAAAAACTGATACCTGGCAGTTTGCGCGTGGGTCTATAGTGAGACCGTAAGCAACCTGAGTTGTGCGAACAGCGTGTTTCAGGAGGCTGTCATGCATCGATCAAGGTGGGCGATTGCGGGGTTGAGCTTGTGCTTGTGCGCCTGTGCGACGAGCGGACCACAGCATGTTGCACCGGCGTCGGAAGATAAGTTGAACGGCGACTACGATCAGGTGAAGGTCGCGACGGTCAACCGTTGGGCGCTGGATCATGGCGCGACAGTGATCTGGAATCATTATCCGCAGAAGCGCAAGGGCACCGACGGCGGCTGACGGCCTGTCGGAAGGCGGAAACCGGATCAGGTGCGCGGATTTTCACTCGTGGCGCAGCAACACGATGACGGCGCCGGTTCCTCCTTCAGCCGGCGGCGCTGATGCGAACGCGAGCACGTCGCCACGCTGACGCAGCAAGCCGTCGGTCAAGCGCTTCAGCACCGGCCCCTGTGCGCGCGAGCGCAATCCCTTGCCATGAATGATCCGCACGCAGAGCTTGCCGGCGCGTTGGCATTCGTTGAGAAATGACTTGATCGCGGCGCGCGCGACTTCGGTTGTCATCTGGTGCAGGTCGATCTCGTCGGCGATGCTGAAATGGCCGCGCTTCAGACGGCGCAACAGCCGTGGCGAGAGTCCCGGCTTCAGATAGCTCAACTCTTCGCCGACTTCGATCTCGGCCGGATCGATCAGCGAACGCATCAGTTCGGCCGGGACGCGTGCTTCGTCGAGACGTGACTGAACGGGTTCCGGTGGCGGTCGCGGCCGCGTCGGCGAGACACCCGGATCGGTCATGCGACGCACTTTGCCGACGGCCTGCTCGAACAGGCGCAGGTCCTCTTCGCTGACGGTCGCGGCGTTCCTGATCTTGCGCGGAGTCATGCCGGAAGCTTAGCAGAGGCGCGCTCGCGTTCAGTTTGCGGGCTGGCTCCGGTACAATTGGCCACCAAATTCTTTCTCCGCCTGCGCGTTGCGCCCGGCGTTCTTTCGTGGAATACGCATGCGTGTACTGGTCAGCAATGACGATGGCGTCGACGCGCCGGGCATCGATTTTCTGGCTCGGCGCCTGTCGATCGTCGGTGAAGTCATCGTTGTAGCTCCGGATCGAGACCGCTCAGGCGCAAGCAATTCACTGACGCTCGACCAGCCGATTCGCGTGACGCGGCTCGAAAACGGCCGTTACCGCGTCGCCGGCACGCCGACCGATTGTGTCCATCTCGCGCTGGCCGGATTGCTCGCCGTCGAACCCGACATCGTTGTATCCGGCATCAACAACTCGGCCAACCTCGGCGACGACGTGATCTATTCGGGCACCGTTTCGGCCGCGATGGAAGGGCGTTTCCTCGGACTGCCTGCCATTGCCGTGTCGCTCGCCGCGAAGGATCACAAGGGAGAGCACTACGCGAGCGCGGCGCAGGCGGCCCTGGCCATCATGCAGCGCCTGCTGGTGGACCCGCTACCGGCCGACACGATTCTAAACGTCAACGTTCCGGATCGCCCGTGGAACGAACTGCGCGGTTTCGCCGTGACCCGGCTCGGGCGCCGTCATCGTTCGGCTCCGTGCATTGCGCAGACCGATCCACGCGGCCGGCCGATCTATTGGATCGGCCCTCCGGGCGAGGCCGAGGACGACGGCCCCGGCACGGATTTCCACGCCGTGCGCGAGGGCTATATTTCGATAACGCCGATCCAGGTCGATCTGACGCGCTACCAGGCGCTGGACAAGGTTGCCGGCTGGGTATCGTCGCTGTCGCTCGAACTCGGCGCCGCCGCATGAATGTATTTTCGCGACAGACGCCCGAGGCGCGCGGCCTCGGCATGACTTCGCAGCGGGCGC
>DASSGP010000146.1:0-14875 GCA_035693405.1 Rudaea sp.
CGGCGGGCCTGGCCGGCGGCACGACCAGCATCATCGACTTCGTCATTCCGAATCCGCAGCAGTCGCTGCTCGAGGCTTTCCAAACCTGGCGCGGCTGGGCCGAGAAAGCCGCGAGCGACTACGCGTTCCATGTCGCCGTGACCTGGTGGGACGACAGCGTGCATCGCGAGATGGAAATCCTCGTGCGCGAGCACGGCGTTGCCAGCTTCAAGCACTTCATGGCCTACAAGAACGCGATCATGGCCGACGACGAAGTGCTCGTTAACAGCTTCCGCCGCGCGCTCGAACTCGGTGCGTTGCCGACCGTGCATGCCGAAAACGGCGAACTCGTGTTCCAGCTGCAGAAGGAACTCGTCGCGAAAGGAATCCGCTCGCCGGCCGGGCACCCGTTGTCGCGTCCGCCGGCAGTCGAGGCCGAGGCGGCGAATCGCGCGATCCGTCTGGCCGAAGTGATCGGCGTGCCGCTGTACATCGTGCACAACTCGGCGCGGCAGTCGGTCGAGGCGATCGCGCGCGCGCGCGGCGAGGGCCAGCGCGTGTTCGGCGAAGTGCTGGCCGGGCACCTGCTGATCGACGATTCGGTTTATCTCGATCCGGACTTCACGCGCGCCGCCGCACACGTCATGAGCCCGCCGTTCCGGCCGAAGGAACATCAGGAATTCCTCTGGAAGGCGTTGCAGGCGGGACATCTGCAGACGACTGCGACCGATCACTGCTGCTTCTGCGCGCCGCAGAAGGCGGCCGGACGCGACGACTTCACGAAGATCCCGAACGGCTGCGCCGGCATCGAGGACCGCATGTCGCTGCTGTGGCACTACGGCGTCGAGACCGGCCGGCTGACGCCGAGCGAATTCGTCCAGGTCACTTCGACGAATGCCGCGCGCATCTTCAACCTGTATCCGCGCAAGGGCGCGGTCGAAGTCGGCGCGGACGCGGACCTCGTCGTCTGGGATGCCAACGCATCGCGCACGATCTCGGCGAAGACGCACCACCAGAACGTCGACTTCAATATCTTCGAAGGCCGCACGGTCAAGGGCATCGCGAACACGACGATCGCGGCCGGAAAAGCTGTCTGGAGCGACGGCGCGCTGCGCGCCGAGCGCGGCGCCGGGCGCTATCTGGCGCGCAAGCCGTTCGCGCCGTACTTCGAGGCGAACAGCAAACGCAAGGCTACGGCGGCCGGCGGCGCCTGAGGAAACGCTCTAGCGGACAGCGCGGATATTCAGGCCGCTCAGGTCGGTCTCTTCGTTGTCGTGGCGACGGCGATGGTCGAGCACGCGCAACTGTCCGCTGCCGCGCAGATGTGGCAACAACCACCGACGCAGGGTTGCCCACCAGTTGGACCGTAGTGGCTTGACGGCGGACTCGCGCCGCATCGAACCGAACAGGTCGCTCAGTCGGCCTCCGGCTTTGACGCCGAGCGCCTCGGCGACCGCTTGCTTTGCCTCCTCGAGCGACTCGAACAATTCGACCTGACGAATCGGCCGCGCCTGTTCCCACCAGATCAGCACGTATTGCCCGGACCACGGACCGGAAATGCCGGCGACCGCGCGGCCGCTCTGGTAGGCGACCGACGCGAAACCCTCGTAGTGCGGCTGCCAGACGACGCCGTTGCGGCGGCGACGCGCTGCAGGGCGCGGGGTGCCATGATCGGAGGGTGGGAGTGTCAGCACGAGCATTGCGGAAGGCTGGGAATCGGGCTTGGGATCGGAAAATCCGGCAAGAAAGAGCAAGTTCTGTGCCACTACCATTGCGGCCTTCAAGCGGCCCGATGGCCCGTTTTCGGGGGCAGGAGGGCCCTTGGGGTTGCTTCCGGCGGACGCCGTCGGACGCAAAGCGGCATGCAGCGCGCGCAAATGGGGCAGTTCAGGAAACCCGGGGCCTGCAGTAGCCGCGACGATGGCAGTTTACGGCGCGCGGGGTTCCGTGTCGGCGGAGCGCGGTGCCGCGCGCACAAGGCCGAGCGCGAGGACGATCGCCGCGAGAACGACATATGCCCCGGTAAATTGCCAGACGAGAAAACGCTCGCTGGACTCGAGCAGCCACGGCAGATAGATGCTGCCGCTCGGTTCGACCGAATGGATCACGCCGAACACGGTCAGCAACGCGCCGAGCAGCAGGATCGCCGCCGCGCGCGCGCGGCGCAGGTCGACCAGCGCAACGACGAAGCTCGCCCAAACCATCGAGGTGATGATGAAGCCGTTGCCGAGCATGACGATCACGGCCAGTTCGGGCAGGCCGCCGTCGGCTGTGGCGAACAGATGTGCGAACTGGTCCGGCGGCACGATACCCGGATCGCCGAGCTTGATCGCCAGCATGCGCGCGATCGGCGGAAAGAACGCGAACACGACCGCGCCGAAGTATTTCTGCTCAGTCGCTTCGAACGCCTGCATCGTGATGTTGATTGCGACGAAGATCAGGATTGGCGCAAGCACGGCAATCGGAATCCATTCGATCAGGTTCGCGATCCAGCCGAACACACCGCCGAGGCCGATGAACAGGCCGGTCAGCAGCGTGTAGGCCGTGCGTCCGCCCATCGCCTTATAGGCCGGCTGACCGATGTATGGCGTCGTCTGCGCGGCACCGCCGCAGACGCCGGCAATCAGCGTCGCCACGGCTTCGGTCAGCAGGATGTCGCGCACCGGGTAGTCATCGCCGGCCGCGCGCGCGCTCTCGGTCACGTTGATGCCGCCGACGACCATCAGCAAACCGAACGGAAGGATCAACGGCAGGTACGGCACGGTGTACTTGAAGCCGTCGACGAAACCGAGCGTCGGCCACGGCAGGTCGAAGCGCCATTGCGGCGCGACCGGCACGTGGAAACCCGGACCGAGCAAGCCGAACGGTCCCAGCGCGTAGTACAGGATCGTCGCCACGAGCACCGCGAACAGCACGTCGGGCAGGCGCCCCGGAATCGGCGCGCGCGCGACCAGCGCATACAGCACGATGCCGAGCCCGGCAAACCCGACTACCGGCACGCGCATGATCTCGACCAGCGGAAAAAATCCCATCAGCACGAGCGCAATGCCGGCGATCGATCCGAGCAAGCCGGCGCGAGGCACGTGGCGCAGCACGGCCGCGCCGAAGAACGACAGCACGAACTTCAGAATTCCCATCTCGACGAGAGCTGCCATGCCGAGCTGCCAGGTCGCAATCGCCGCGGCGTGCTCGTCCATGCCCTGCTGCTTGAACCCGACGAACGCCGGGCCCAGCACCAGCAACGCCATGCCGATCGTCGTCGGCGCATCGACGCCGAGCGGCATCGCGGTAGCATCGCTGCGGCCCTGGCGCCGCGCCATCCACGTGTAGATCGCGTCGCCGACGAGCACGCCGAGGGCTGTGCCCGGCAGCATGCGCGTGACGAGCACGTCCGCCGGGAAATGGAAGATGCCGATCAGCGCCGCAGACAGGAACGCGAGCACCGACAGGTTGTCGATGACGAGCGCAAGGAATCCATTGAGGTCGCCGGCGGAAATCCAGCGGCGCGATGAGGAGGGCGGCGACATATCCGCGAAGAATACTTCAAAGGCGGATGCGAGCGGCGACTGACCTACCGGCGATGGGCGGCCCGCGAAACTCTGAAAACGTCGTCATTCCCGCGAAAGC
Source organism: Rudaea sp. (assembly GCA_035693405.1). Lineage (GTDB taxonomy): Bacteria > Pseudomonadota > Gammaproteobacteria > Xanthomonadales > Rhodanobacteraceae > Rudaea. Next base: position 3,607 of record DASSGP010000146.1, read on the forward strand.
GGGAATCCATCTTGATCTTATTTGATCTAAAGCAGAGTGGATTCCCGCTTTCGCGGGAATGACGGCAGGTTTTTGAGCCGTCCGGAAATTCCTACGACGACAGAACTTCGGGGCGCCTTGCGCCGACGTAACGGCGTGCCCAGTACTGGTCGCTCAGTTCATCGACACGCACGCGCTTGCCGGTCGACGGCGAATGGATGAAGCGGCCGTTGTCGAGGTAGATGCCGACATGCGAGACGCCCTTGCCGCGCGTGTGGAAGAACACCAGGTCGCCGGTCTTCAGTTCCGTGCGGGCGACGCGAACGCCGGCCTCCGACTGACTGATCGAATTGTCCGGCAGATCGATGCCGAGCGCTTGCGCGAACACATATTGGACAAAACCGCTGCAATCGAAACCAGTCGACGGCGCGCGGCCGCCGCGACGATAGCGGATGTCGCGCAGCTTCATGGCCATCTGGACGAGCATTGTGCGTGGTTCGTACCCTGCCGTCGGCGCTGATTCGATCGTGTCCTGATGCGCCGGATCGATCGTCGGCGACGCAGACTCGAATCCGGGCGCGAGCGTCAGCGTGGCCAATTCGGCCGGCAGCGCCAACGGGTCGAGGACGACCTGGTCGCTGAGGTAACAGTTCGGCGCCGGCGCCCACGGTGTGGAAGCAAACGCCGGGATGCTTGCGGCAACAAGAAACACAGCCGCGGTCATGCGGGTTAAAAGCATACGTTGGAGCCCCTAGCAATTTCCAAGCGACCGCCCCCTGCGACCGCGAGCCGGCAACGTAACAAAGGCGTTGTTGGAATCCCGTTAATCAAATGCTTCGTCGCAATTCGCCTCGACAAGCGGTTGATTTGCTGGACGAAACTGTGACAAACGCCACATTTTCGAAGCGGCTGGCCGCACCCCGTTCGCTCGGGATGAAGAGCGTGCCAGGCACCCGGCAGGGTAAGATTCCTCACTTCACCGATCGGGTCTTCCCCATGCGTATCTGCGTCTATGCCGCTTCGAGCCAGCAAAGCGCTGACGCGTACCGCACTGCCGCCTTCGACCTTGGCCGGCAACTCGCCACGGCCGGCTGCAGTGTCGTCTACGGCGGCGGCTCGGCTGGCTCGATGGGCGCGATCGCCGATGGTGCATTGTCAGCCGGGGGCGAAGTCATCGGCGTGCTGCCGCGCTTCATGGCCGATCTCGAATGGGGTCACGCCGGCCTGACCCATCTCGAGCTCGTCGAGGACATGCGCGAGCGCAAGCATCGCCTGCTGACCGGGTCGGACGCCGTCGTCGCGCTCCCGGGCGGCTGCGGCACGCTCGAGGAACTGTTCGAGGCGATCACGCTCAAGCGCCTGGGCCTGTACTTCAATCCGATCATCCTGCTGAACACGCTGGATTTCTACAGGCCGCTGCAGACCTTCATGCAGCAGGTAATCGGCGAGCGGTTCATGAACCCCGAGCACGCGGCAATGTGGTCGCTCGTCGACAAACCCGAGGAAGTCCTGCCGGCGATCCGCAATACGCCACGCTGGCTCGAGAACGCGCGCGATTACGCGGTCGTGCGTTAGGTAGGCTCGGACCAAGCCCGTCATCCCGGCAAAAGCCGGGATCCAGCTCTGATCCAATTCGTAGAAAAGCTTGATTCCAGCTTGACCAGCTCCGCCTGGAATGACGAGCAACGACTGACCGACTCGTCAATCTTCGCTGGCGCCGTGCCCGGCATCGGGATCGTCGAGAAAATCCGATCCCGCCGCGTCAGCATCTTCGCTGGCCTGGTCCGCTTCGGCGGCCGGCGCCCCGCGTTCGCTGCGCTCGACCTGTTTCTGCCAGCGCGTCTTGATCGGATTGGCCGACTCGGCCGATTCCGCGGCGAGCACGAGCGAGGTCTTCGTGGCGTCGGGCAGATCCGCCCAATGGCAGTTTTCGATCGCCCCGGCCAGCGCGTACAGCAGGTTCAGGCTCGGGCGGAAACCGGCGCGCTTGACCTTCATGAACGCCTCGACCGGACCGAGCCGCTGCAGGTCTTCCTGCGTGCGAACGCCGACCTGACGCAGCCACGCGGCGGACTTCGGTCCGACGTTGCGGATCTTGTTGCTGTCGTCTTTGGCCGCCATTTTCGAATCTCTCTCCGTTCGCGCGTTCAGGCCGCGCGCAGCGATTCCACGAATATACCGGCAAGCCGCTCCATGCCTGCGCGATCGGCCTCGTCGAAACGCGCGAGGCGCGGACTGTCGACGTCCCACACGCCGATCAGGCGTTCGCCGTCGTACAGCGGCACGACGACTTCGGAGCGCGAGGCCGAATCGCAAGCGATATGGCCCGGAAAAGCGTCGACATCGGCGACGACCTGCGTCTGCCGCGTCGTCGCCGCAGTGCCGCACACGCCCTTGCCGAGCGCGATGCGCACGCAGGCCGGCTTGCCCTGGAATGGCCCGACGACAAGTTCGGCGCCGTCGTAGAAATAGAATCCGGCCCAGTTCAAATCCGGCAGTGCGTGGTAGACGAGCGCCGCAAAGTTCGCCGCGTTGGCGATGCGGTCGCGCTCGCCATGCAGCAGGCCACGCGCCTGTTCGGCGAGCTCGTCGTAAAGCTCGGACTTGCTGGCGGCCTGAATTGGGGTAGCGTTGAACATCGTGCTTCCGCTGGCGGACGTGCGCATATTCTACCGGGTAGCTTCACGCTTTGCCGGGCCTTATGCTGGCGCGGTTTCCCTTGCCCACTTTTCGCCATGACTCCGTCGCGGCCAGCTCCGACCGATAGCCCGCGCATACGCTGCCATCAGCCGGCGCGGCTCGACGGTTTCGTAGATGCCTCGTTTGCTGCGTGTCTTCTCTGCGCATGAGCAAGGGCCTGTTTGTCACGGGTACCGACACCGGCATCGGCAAGACGGTGGTTTCCGCGGCGTTGCTCGCAGCGCTGAACCGGGCCGGGTGCCGCGCCGTGGGCATGAAACCGGTTGCCAGCGGCTGCCGGCAAACCGCGCTCGGCTTGCGCAACGAAGATGCGCTGGCACTCATGGCCCAGAGCGCCGGCGCTGCCGACTACGCGCTGGTCAATCCGTATGCGTTGGTCGAGGCGGTTGCGCCGCATCTGGCCGCGCGCGCGGCCGGTGCCGAAGTCCGCCTCGATCCGATCCTTGCCGCGTTTGCCGCATTGTGCACAAATGCCGAATGCCTGGTCGTCGAAGGCGTCGGCGGCTGGGCCGTGCCGTTGTCGCCGACCTTGATGCAGGCCGACCTGGTGCGCGCGCTGGAGCTGCCGGTCATCCTCGTCGTCGGGTTGCGGCTGGGCTGCATCAATCACGCGCTGCTCGGCGCGCGGGCGATCGCGGGCGACGGCTGCAGGCTGGCCGGCTGGATCGGCAACTGCATCGATCCGGACATGGCGCGCGTCGAGGACAACCTGGCCACGCTGCGCGAACTTCTGCCCGCACCGTGCCTCGGCGTGCTGCCATTTGCCGTTGAGCCCGATCCGCGTGAGTTGGCCGGCCATCTTGGTGCGGCACTCAACGTTGTTGCAGGAAGCCGTCAGCCGGTAGCGGGTAGCGCGTAGGGTGGGCCTGGGCCCACCGTTTTTCGGCGCAAAAATTTGAGGCGAAAAGCACAAAGGCGGTGGGCCAAGGCCCACCCTACTTCGGCCGCATGTCGGCTGGCGCCTTGACCGGATCGGCCTGACGCTGCGGCAGAACGGGCGGGTTCGCCTCGACCTTCTTCATGACTTCGGCAATCGCGCGATCGAGCTGCGGGTCCTTGCCGTGAATCGTGGAAAAGACGTCATTGTCCACTTCGATGTCGGGACTGACGCCCTCGCCTTCGACGTGGTAGGTGCCCTGCAGGTCAGCGATCGCGACGAACTCCGGCACCTCGACGCTGCCGCCGTCGATGAGCGGACCGTAGTCGCTGATGCCGACGACACCGCCCCAGGTGCGCTTGCCGATCGTCGGGCCGAGCTGGGCCTTCTTGAACATGTAGGCAAAGATGTCGCCGTCGGACGCGGTCGATTCGCTGATAAGCGCCGCCATGTAGCCGTGGAACGCCTGCTGCGGATAGGTGCCGGTCCCGGTCGCGTTGCGCGTGTAGTTGACGCCAAGCACCTTGCGGCCGAGACGCTCGATGATCATCTCCGAAACATTGCCGCCGCCGTTGTCGCGCGCGTCGATGACCAGACCCTGCTTGCGGATCTGCGGATAGAACCACTTGATGAATTCGCGGATGCCGTCGCCGCCCATGTCCGGAATGTAGACGTAGCCGAGCTTGCCGCCGGACTTTTCCTCCACGTAGCGGCGGTTGTGTTCGACCCACGCGTAATACTTCAGATCGGTCTCGCTGGCGATCGGCTTGACCAGCACGTTGCGCGCGCCGCTGCCGTCGGCCTTCGCGCCGACGCGAAGCTCGACCGGCTGGCCTGCCGCGATCTGCAACAGCCGGTACGGGTTGTCGTTCGCGCGCAGTTCCTGGCCGTTGACCGCCAGGATGTAGTCGCCGGCATGCACGTTGATGCCGACTTCGGTCAGCGGCGAGCGGTAGCGTTCCTCGTCGTTCTCGCCGGCCATGATGCTGGCGATGCGGTAGCGGCCGGAGGTCTTGTCGAGTTCGAAGCGGGCGCCGAGCAGGCCGACGTTCGGCTTCTTCGGCAGTTTGAGATCGCCGCCGCTCACGTACGAATGCGAGTTGCTCAATTCGCCGACCATCTGGCCGAGCAGGTAGTTCAGATCGGAGCGGTCGCCGATGTCCTTGAGCTGCGCTTCGTACTTTGCGCGCAGGCCTTTCCAGTCGTAGCCGTTCATGTTGACGACGTAGAAATAATCGCGATAGCGGCGCCAGACTTCGCGGAAGATCTCACCGAATTCCTGGCGCGGGTCGCGCGTCATCTCCAAACCCGACGTGCCGACGGTCTTGGCATTCTTGCCGTCGCCGTCGACGTCGTAGACCTTGAACGTGCTGCCGCTCTGCACCATCAGCTTTTCGCCGTCGGCGGACAATGCAGCATTCTCCACATCCTCGACCAGCGTCTTGTCCTTGCGCTCCTTGAGGTTGAACACGTGGTATTGCGGCTTGAAGCGGCCGTCGCGGCCGTAATAGAAGCCATCGGACACGGTGTACACCAATGCCTTTTCGGTTGCCGCGAGCGTGGAGATGTTGTCGGCGTCGATCGGCACGCGCGTCAGGCGGGAGGCGAGGCCATCGAAGTCGATGCGCTCGGCAACCGACTTGTCCTTCTTCGCCTTGTCGTCCTTGTCCTTGTCCTTGCCCTTGTCGGCGTCGTCGCCGTCTTCCTTGACCTTCGGCTCGTCGTTCTGCACCGGGAACGGATTCGGCCCGTCCTTCTGCAAGGTCAGCGCGTAGACACCGATGTTGCGGCTCGCGGCGAAATTGAATTCGACCGCGCTGATCTGCGGCGCCCACTCGCGCGCGCCGAGGAAGTACAGGAACTTGCCGTCCGGCGAAAATGCCGGGGCGGCCTCGTTGAACGTCGGGTCGGTGACGCGTTCGCTCTTGCCGGTCGCCACGCTCCAGATGAAGACCGAGCTCTGCGCATTGGCCTCGTTCAGCGTGTAGGCGAGGAAGCCGCCCTTGGCCGACCAGGCGTAGTCGCGCTGCAGGCCGAACGGATCTTTCGCGACCTCGCTGACCTTGCCGCCGGCCACGTCGACGACCTGCACGCGGTTAGCGCTGTCGCTGAACGCGATGTGCTTGCCGTCCGACGCCCAGCGCGGCGCGTACAGCCGGCCGAGCACTTCGTGCGTCAACTGCTTCGCCGCGCCATCGCCGTCGGCGTCGCGCACCCACACCGCCTCGTCGCCGCTGGCGTCGGAGACGTAGGCGATGCGCTTGCCATCGGGCGACCACGACGCCTCGCGTTCGTGCGCATCCGACGTATGCGTCAGGTTGCGCGTGATGCCCTTGTCGACCGGCGCGCTGAACAGATCGCCGCGCGCGGTGAATACCGCGCGTTCACCGTGCGGGCTCAGGCCGAACTGCTCGACCTTGTCGGCCACCGCCACATGTTCGGGGCGGGTGTGCACGCCGTCGGTCGGCACGTCGATGACGAGCGCGCGATCGGCGTTCGCCGTCGTGTCGTACACGCGCAGCGCGCCGCCGAGTTCGTAGACGATATGGCCGGCGCGGTCGCCGCTGGCCCAGCGCACGTCGAAGGTGCGGTGCTTCGTGATTTGCGTCGTCTGCCCGCCAGCGACGTCGTAGCGATACAGGTTCAGCACATCGTCGCGGTCGGAAACGAAGTAGACCGCGTTGCCGATCCAGACCGGATCGCGATCGGTGCGGATGTTGTTCGTGATGTTGCGGCCCTGCTGCGTGGCCATGTCGAAGATGTAAAGATCCTGCGCCCAACCGCCCTGGTAGCGGTTCCAGGTGCGGAAATCGCGGAACAGCGGCGAATAGACCAGCTGCTTGCCGTCCGGCGAGAATTCGCCGACGCCGGCCAGCGGCATCGGCAGCGCTTCGGGCAGGCCGCCGTCCTTCGCGACCGTGAACAGGCGCGGCTGCGCCAGCGCGAACGAGTCGATGTAGGAACGAACAGGATCCGTGCGCCGTCCGGCGTCCAGCCGTAGACCTGATTGTCGAAGCCCCAGCGTTGCGGCAGCGGGCCGAGCGCCGGGTAGAACGTCAGCTGCGTCGGCACGCCGCCGTTGGCCGGCATGACGTAGACCTGATCCTCGCCGCTGTATTCGCCGGTGAACGCGATCTGCGAGCAGTCCGGCGAGAACTTCGCCGATTGCTGCAGGCCCGGGCCCGCCGTCAGACGGATCGCTGTTCCGCCCTGCGCGGACACCGTCCACAGGTCGCCGCCGTAAGTGAACACGACGCGGTCGTTGCAGATGTCGGGAAAGCGCAGCAGCCGCGTTTCGGCGCCGGCGTATGACGCGGCCAGCGAAACGGCGAGCGCGGCAACCCAGCGCAAGGAGCGGTAATCGGCGGACATCTGGCGAAATCCCTGAACGTAAAATGACCGCGCATTCTACGGGAGCAGACAAATTGCGAGCAGGGCGTAAAGTCATGCCTCCGGCGCTGCCAGCTCTGCTAGACTGCGCGCCCCGCGGGAGAGGTCAAAGCATGGCTGCTGGCGCGCAACGGTTTTATCTCGGTATCGACGATCTCGGTCGCGCGCGCGGTCCGGTCGACGCACTGTCGTTTCACGGCGATTCGCCGGACGGCCTGGCGGCCCAGTTGCAGGCGGCATTGCGCGAGCCGGGATTGTTCGAGCGCTGGCGCGCGATGCAGGAAGACCCGGATGCGGTCGACCCCGGCTTGGGCGCGACCGATCCGGCGTCGACGGTGACGGCGAAGCAGTCGGATCTGCATGTCGATGTCATCGTAACGACGCGCTTGCCGCATTCGCTGCTCAAACACCGGCTGAGCCTGCTCGTCGGCGCGCACTGGACGCTGCGCGACGTCAAGTCGGCCTGATCAAGGTCGATTGCGTCCGATGCCTGCGCTGTCCGGCTCGAAGCATTTCTTCCACGTCAGCGGATTCCCGTTTTTTGTACTTGTATACATAGTGGAGTATCCCCCATGTTCCGAACCCGCCTGCTGCTGGTCGCCATGACCGCCGCGATCACGACCCTTTCCGCCGGCGCAGAGCCGGCAAAAACGCCCGAACCGGCGGCCAAGCCGGCGACCGCCGCGGCCAATCCGTTCTTCCAGGCGAGCACGCTGCAGTACCAGGCGCCGCCGTTCGACAAGATCACCGACGCGGATTTCCAGCCGGCGATCGAAGAAGGCATGAAGCAGCAAATCGCCGAGATCGAGAAGATCGCGAACCAGCCCGACGCGCCGACGTTCGCGAACACGATCGAGGCGATCGAGCGCTCCGGCGCGCTGCTGACGCGCTCGGCCAAGGTGTTCTTCGCACTGGCCCAGGCCAACACGAACCCGGACCTGCAGAAGGCGCAGGTGGAGCTGGCGCCGAGGCTTGCCGCGCATCGCGATGCGATCTACCTCAACGCCAAGCTGCTCGCGCGCGTCAACGCGATCTACGACCAGCGCGACAAGCTCGACCCTGCCGACAAGTTCCTCACTGAGCGCTACCATCGCGACTTCGTCCGCGCCGGCGCCTTGCTGTCCGATGCCGACAAGACTGCGTTGCGCGCACTGAACTCGGAGGAATCCCAGCTGCAGACCGCGTTCCAGAACAAGGTTCTCGGCGGCACGAAGGATGGCGCGCTGACGACGAAGGACAAGGGCGACCTTGCAGGCATGTCCGACGGAGAGATCGCCGCCGCGGCAGCGGCGGCCAAGGAACGCAAGCTCGACAACACCTGGCTGATAACGCTGCAGAACACGACGCAGCAACCCGCTCAGGTCGAACTGACCAATCGCGCCGCGCGCGAGAAACTGTTCAAGGCATCGATCGAACGCACCGAGCACGGCGACGCCAACGACACGCGCGAGACCGTGGTCCGGCTCGCGCAATTGCGCGCACAGAAGGCCAAGCTGCTCGGCTATCCGACCTATTCGGCCTACAGTCTTGCCGACCAGATGGCCAAGACGCCCGAGAACGCGATCAAGCTGATGACCGACATGGTGCCGGCGTCGGTCGGCAAGGCCAAGAGCGAAGCCGCCGGCATGCAGGCGCTCGCAGCCAAGAACCAGAAGGACTTCCAGCTCGCGCCATGGGACTGGCAGTTCTACTCCGAGAAGGTCAAGCAGACCCAGTACAAGCTCGATGAAAGCCAGATCAAGCAATACTTCCTGCTCGACCGCGTGCTGCGGGACGGCGTGTTCTTCGCCGCGAACAAGCTCTACGGCATCACCTTCAAGGAGCGCCACGACCTGCCGGTCTACCATCCGGACGTGCGCGTGTTCGAAGTGTTCGATGCCGACGGCAAGTCGATGGCGCTGTGGTACGGCGATTACTTCAAGCGCGACAACAAGTCCGGCGGCGCCTGGGAAGACAACTTCGTGCAGCAGTCGACGCTGCTCGGCACGCACACCGTCGCGTTCAATGTCTGCAATTTCACCAAGCCCGCGGCCGGCCAGCCCGCGCTGATCTCGTACGACGACGTGGTCACGATGTTCCACGAATTCGGCCACGCGCTGCACGACATCTTCTCGAACACGAAATACCCGACGCTGTCGGGCACGAGCACGACGCGTGATTTCGTCGAGTTCCCGTCGCAGTTCAACGAGCACTGGGCCGACGAGCCGAGCGTGTTCGCCAACTACGCCAAGCACTACAAGACCGGCGAGCCGATGCCGGCCGAGCTGCTGCAGAAGATCAAGGAGGCCGGCACCTACGGCCAGGGCTTCGCGACGACCGAGTACCTGGCCGCCGCGCTGCTCGACCAGGCCTGGCACACGCAGGTCGTCGACGCGCCGAAGCAGGACGTCGACAAGTTCGAGGACGCGGCGCTCAAGCACTTCCAGGTCGACTACGCGCTGGTGCCGCCGCGCTATCGCACGAGCTACTTCGCCCACATCTGGGCCGGCGGCTACTCGGCCGGCTACTACGCCTACCTGTGGAGCGCGGTGCTGCGCGACGACGCCTACTACTGGTTCAAGGAACACGGCGGGATGACCCGCGAAAACGGCCAGCGCTTCCGCGACATGGTGCTCTCGCGCGGCGGCACCGAGGAAATGGATTCGATGTACCGCGCATTCCGCGGCCGCGATCCGAGCGTCGAAGCGCTGCTCGAGACGCGCGGACTGAAAGCCGTGAAGGCGGACGGCAAGGCGGGCGGCGGCTGAGGTAGAAGAGCGTGAGGTCGCGCGCTACGCGCGCTCGTGAGGAGGCAGGACGCGCACTGCGCGCATCCTTTGCGAGGCCGCAGAGCGGCCGTCCTCACGAAGCCGCGCAGCGGCTGACCTCACGAGCTTGCGCCAGCAAGCGACCTGACAAGGCCGCAACGCGGCCGACCTAACGCATCAATAAGCGTACTCGCGGAAGACCCGATCGATATCGCCGTTCCACTCGTTGTGGAAAAGTTCCAATTTGCGCTCGGCCGGACTCTGGTTGGCCTGGGCGAACTCGATCATCGGTTCGAGGAAAACCGCCTCGCTGGCGCCTGACTTGTTGAGCCGGCTGCGGCGCGCGAGCCCGTGCCCGGCGATCTGCAGTGCGCGTTCGGCCAGGTCGCGCACGGTGCCGTTGCGGAACGGCAGCTTTAGCGCGTGCTTCGGCACACCGTCGCGCAGCGCGTTACGCTCGGCCATGCTGAAATCCTTGACCAGGTCCCAGGCCGCGTCGAGCGCGGTGCTGTCGTACAGCAGTCCGGTCCACAACGCCGGCAACGCGCACAGGCGGTTCCACGGACCGCCGTCGGCGCCGCGCATCTCCAGGTACTTCTTCAGCCGCACTTCGGGAAATGCCGTTGTGGTGTGATCGGCCCAGTCTTTCAGTGTCGGCAGCGCCCCGGGCAGCCCCGGCAGTTTGCCGGAGAGAAAATCGCGGAACGATTGGCCGGCCAAGTCGACGTAGGTGCCGTCGCGGTAGCTGAAGTACATCGGCACGTCGAGCAGATAGTCGACCCAGCGCTCGAAGCCGAAGCCGTCGTCGAAGACGAAGTCGAGCATGCCGGTGCGGTCCGGATCGGTGTCGGTCCAGATGTGCGAGCGGTAGCTGAGATAACCGTTCGGCTGGCCTTCGGTGAACGGCGAATCGGCGAACAGCGCGGTCGCGATCGGCTGCAGCGCGAGCGCGACGCGGAATTTCTTCACCATGTCGGCTTCGTCGGCGAAGTCGAGGTTGACCTGCACCGTGCAGGTGCGCGTCATCATGTCCAGGCCGAGCCGGCCCTTCAGCGGCATGTAGCGGCGCATGATCGCGTAGCGGCCTTTCGGCATCCACGGCATCTCCTCGCGCTTCCACTTCGGTTGAAAACCCATGCCGAGGAAGCCGAGTTGCAGTTCGTCGGCGACGGTCTTGACCTCGCGCAGGTGTTTCATCACCTCGCAGCACGTATCGTGAAGCGTGTCGACCTGGCCGCCCGACAACTCGAGCTGGCCGGCTGGTTCGAGCGTGATCGAACCGTCGCCGCGCGTCAGCGCGATGACGTTGCCGTGCTCCTCGACCGGCGCCCAGCCGAATCGCGTCATACCATTGAGCAGCGCGCCGATCCCGCGCGGGCCTTCATAGGTCGGCGGGCGCAGGTCGTCGAGACGAAAGCCGAACTTCTCGTGCTCGGTGCCAATTTTCCACTTTTCCACAGTGCGCGCGCCGGACGCGATGTACTCGACGAGCTGCGCGCGGCTCTCGATCGGTGTTTCCTTGACGGCACTGGGTCCGGACATGGGTCGCTCGCGGTGGGAAGGTCAGACGATGTGG
>DASSGP010000147.1:0-8357 GCA_035693405.1 Rudaea sp.
AAATCGGTCGGCGGCCACCAGAAGCCGAGGCATTTCGGGAAATCATTTCCACAGGCCAGCGCGGCGTAGTTGGAACTGGTCCAGCCGCCGAGCGCGATCTGCAGCGCCAGCACACCGAGCGCGAACACGGTGAGCCGGCGCAGCATTGCCGTGTCGGCGCTGCCGGCAGGCAGCACGGTCAATCGCAGCGCCGTGTACGCCAGCAGCGCGAACAGCAGCAAGCCGCCGAGCAGATGCGCCATGACGACGGCCGGCAACAGCTTCAGCGTGACGGTCCACATGCCGAGCAATGCCTGAAACACAATCACGACGGCGGCCGCCAATGGCGCGCCAGCGAGTCCGCGCAGGTCGCGGCGCCGCCACCAGGCCCAGCCGGCCAGGGCGAATGTCAGCAGGCTCAACCCGCCGACGAGGATGCGATGAACCTGTTCGCGCCAGGCCTTGCCCGATTCTACCGGCCGGTCGGGAAATGCGCTGTTGGCCGAAACGACTTCGTGCTCCTGCGTCGGCCACGTCATGTGGCCGTAGCAGGTCGGCCAGTCCGGGCATGACAGACCGGCATTCGACAGGCGCACGAACGCGCCGAAGACGATGACGAACAACGCAAAGGCCGCGGCGGTCCATGCGAGCCGGCGCAAGCCGGTTATGGAAAAAGTATACGCGGCCATCAATGCACCACTTTGACCAGATCCTGGCGCACGCGCGCGACGTCGAAGTCCGCGCCGTAGCGCAGCATCAGCAGCCCGTTCGGATTGACCAGCGCGAGCGCCGGGGCAGCCGCTGCGGGGCGATACGTCGCCAGCATGTTGTTGTCGTCGCTGCCAGCCAGGAGCGGCGCAAGCGCCTGCACGGCCGGCACCGGCAGAGCCGGACCCAGATACACGACGCGCAGGCGTTCGGCGTTGCGGTTCAATGTCAGGCGCATGCGCAGCACGTCGGCGATTCGCGCCTGGCAGTCTGCGCCGCAGTCGCCATTCGACAGCACGACGAGCGTCCAGTGCCACTGCGGATCACTCCAGTCGAGTTTGCCGCCACCGGCGAGCGTCACCGGCGCAGCGCCGACGTCGACTGGTGGCTCGACCAGAACGCCATAGTTGCGCGTCGTCGCCGGCCGCCAGCCGCTGAAGTTGAGCAGCAGCGCAACGACCAGCGGCGCGGCGAACACGACCACGATGGCGATCAGGTACAGCCGGCTGCGGTTTGTCTTGTTCACAATGCTTCAGTCTTCCCTTTTTTCCAATGCCGGGCCACGAACAGGATCAACGCTGCCAGCGCGAACGCGAACCACTGGAACGCGTAGGCCTGATGGCGCGCCGGCGGCATCACCGCAGGCGTCCACGTCCGCACGAAGCCGCTCGCCGCGTCGGGATCGAGCAGCAGCAGACGCGGCAGCAGCGGTCGACCGAGGTCGGCGCTGATCTCGGCCGGGTCGAGCGCCAGGGTCAGCTTCGGCCACGTCTTCTGCGCGGCCAGAGCGTTGCCACCCAGACGCATGCCGCTGCCGGGAAACGGCGCATACACGCCGGCGAGTGAAACCTCGCCCTCCGGCAGCGGCGGCAGCGCCGGCTTTGCGTCTGCCGCGCGCGTCCATGCGATCCAGCCGCGATCGACGAGCAACAATGCAGCACCGCCGTCGACCTCGAATGCGTCGACCGCTTCGACGCCGACCTTGCCATCGCGCACCTGTTCATCGCGCAGATAGCCGCGCCCCGCGACGAAACGGCCGCTAACGCGCACATGCGGAAAGCGCGCAGCCGGCGGCTCGGCGCCGACCGCGGAAAAATCCTCGAACCCCGCGTGCTGCGCGGCGCCGAACGCATCGAGCAACTCCTGCGCGGCGCGCGCGCGATCGAGTTGCCATTCGCCGAGCCGCACGAACAGCGCCACGCCGGCGATCGTCAGCGCGATCGCGAACCAGGAAGCGCTGTGCCAGCGGCGCGTCGTCGCGGGCATCGGGGTTATAATCCCGTCATGCCGACCAAGCTCATCATCATCCTGTTTCTGATCGTGATCGTGTACAACCTGGGTGCCGGTCTGTATTACATGATGACCGACAAGGGCAAGACCGACCGCACGGTCAAGGCGCTCACATGGCGCATCGGTCTGTCGGTATTCCTGATCCTGCTGATCATCGTCGGCATATTCACCGGCGTGATTCAGCCGCATGGATTAGGGAGATAGGGACCAGGGGCTAGGGACTAGGGCTAGCAAAAGCATTGCTTTGCTTTCCTAGTCCCTGGCCCCTGGCCCCTGCTCTTAGAGAACGTAAACGAACAGAAACAGTCCCAGCCACACCACGTCGACGAAGTGCCAGTACCAGGCCACGGCTTCGAACGCGAAGTGGTGATCGCGGCTGAAGTGGCCCTTCAGGCAACGCAGCCAGATCACGGTCAGCATGATCGCGCCGAGCGTGACGTGCATGCCGTGGAAACCGGTCAGCATGAAGAACGTCGAGCCGTACACGCCGCTGCCGAGCGTCAGGTTCAGCTTGGTGTAGGCCTCGACGTATTCGTGCGCCTGGAAGTTCAGGAACAGTGCGCCGAGGATAACGGTCGCGCCGAGCCAGATCAGCAGCTGCTTGCGGTTGCCCGCGCGCAAGGCGTGGTGCGCGATCGTGATCGTGACGCCGGACGACAGCAGCAGCAGCGTGTTCAGCAGCGGCACGCCCCAGGCCGGCATCGTCTCGAATGCGCCGCCGATCGCGGCCGGGCCATTCGTCGGCCACGCCGGGGCATAGCCCTTCCACAGGTAGAAGTTCGTCAGCGCGCCGTCGCCCTCGCCGCCGATCCACGGCACCGACAGCGCGCGCGCGTAGAACAGCGCGCCGAAGAACGCCGCGAAGAACATGACCTCGGAGAAGATGAACCACATCATTCCCATGCGGAACGATGTATCGACCTGCTTGCTATAGATGCCCGCAATCGATTCGCCGATCACCGTGCGGAACCAGCCAAACATCATCGACAGGATCATCGCGATGCCGAGCACCATGACGAACTTGCCGGCGGCGATCTCGTTCAGCCACAGGGCCGCGCCGCCGACCGTGAAGAACAGGCCGAATGAGCCGAGAATCGGCCAGCGCGTGCCGTGAGGGACGTAATAAGCGCCGTGTGTCGCATCTGCCATGACGAAGTACCTATGTAAAAAATCTTGCTCGCGATCACGGATGATCGCACCAATAACCGATGATCGCACAAGCCTACGAACTGGGTTGGATCGGACCCGCCTGTTCCGCGAGTTTCTTCGTCGCCAGCTCATTGTTGTAAAAAGTATACGAAAGCGTCAGCGCCGGGATGTCGGCCGGCAGCTTCGGATCGACTACGAAGCGCACCGGCATGCGCCGCGACTCGCCCGCCTTGAGCACCTGCTCGGTGAAGCAGAAGCATTCGGTCTTGTTGAAGTACAGCGAGGCCGTGTTCGGCGCGACGCTCGGCACGGCGTTGCCGACGATCGCCTGCGGCGCGTCGTTGGTCGCGTCGAACCAGGCTTCGTTGAGCGCGCCGGGATGCACGCGCATCGATACTTTTTCCGGCGCGAACTGCCATTTCAGCGCGCTGTTCACGTTGGCGACGAACTGCACGGTGACCCAGCGCGACTCGTCGGCGCTGAACGCGGCGACGGCGGTCGGGCTGTCCGGCGTGTTGCGCATGCGGCCGCCGAGATAGCCGTGTTCGCAGGCGATGCGGTAGATCGGCACGCAGGCGAAGCCGAACAGGAACATGCCCGCGCACGCGAACAGCGCACGCTTGAGGAAGGTCCGATTGCGCCGGGTAACCTGTGCGTCCATCAGCGCAAGACGCCCTGTTCGAGGAAGAACAGCACGAAGATCGCGAACGCGATGCCACCGACGATCCACGCCGTGCGCCGGATGCCGGCGCGGCGCTGATCGGGATCGAAATTGGCGTGTTGCTGACTCACTGCTTTTCTAGACATCCTAACGAAGAAACTTGAAAAGTGCGTCCATGGATGGCCGCTTTTTGACTTTGGCAATCGAAGAAAATCTCACGACAAATCACTCGAAAGCTTCCAGAACGCGGCGATCACGGACGATCGCACAAATTAATGCGTCACGTCGCCGTGGGCCAGGTCTTCGTCATGGATCATTGGCGGCGTGGCGAACGTATGGAACGGCGCCGGCGACGGCACGGTCCACTCCAGGCCGTGAGCGCCTTCCCACGACACCGACTTGGCCTTCTCGCCGGTCTTGAGCGAGGAGTACAGGATCACGAACATCATGATCGGGGTCAGGAACATTCCGTACGCGCCGATCGTGCTGATCAGGTTCCAGTCCGAGAATGCAACGTTGTAGTCGGGGATGCGGCGCGGCATGCCGGCCAGGCCGAGGAAGTGCTGCGGGAAGAACAGCACGTTGACGAACACCACGCTCCACCAGAAGTGCACCTTGGCCCAGGTCTCGTTGTACATCTTGCCGGTCCACTTCGGCCACCAGTAGTAGATCGCCGCGATGATCGAGAACAGCGCGCCGGTCACCAGCACGTAATGGAAGTGGGCGACGACGAAGTAGGTGTCCTGGTACTGGAAGTCGGCCGGCACGAGCGCGAGCATCAGGCCGGAAAAGCCGCCGATCGTGAACAGGATCACGAACGAAATCGCCCACAGCATCGGCGTCTCGAACGTCAGCGAGCCCTTCCACATCGTCGATACCCAGTTGAACACTTTCACGCCCGTCGGGATCGCAATCAGCATCGTCGAATACATGAAGAACAGCTCGCCACCGAGCGGCATGCCGACGGTGAACATGTGATGGCCCCAGACGATGAACGACAGGAACGCGATCGACGCGGTCGCGTAGACCATCGCCTGGTAGCCGAACAGCGGCTTGCGCGCGAACGTCGGGATGATCTCGCTGACGATGCCGAACGCCGGCAGGATCATGATGTAGACCTCCGGATGCCCGAAGAACCAGAAGATGTGCTGGAACATCACCGGGTCGCCGCCGCCGGCGGCGTTGAAGAAACTCGTGCCGAAGAACTTGTCGGTCAGCAGCATCGTCACGGCGCCGGCGAGCACCGGCATGACCGCGATCAGCAGGAACGCCGTGATCAGCCAGGTCCAGACGAACAGCGGCATCTTGAGCAGATCCATGCCCGGCGCGCGCATGTTCAGGATCGTCGCGATGATGTTGATCGCGCCCATGATCGACGAGATACCCATCAGGTGCACGGAAAACACGACGAACGCGACGCTGGCGCCGCCCTGGATCGACAGCGGCGGATACAGCGTCCAGCCGCCGGCCGGCGCGCCGCCCGGCATGAACAGCGTCGACAGCAGCAGGAAGAACGCGAACGGCAGAATCCAGAACGACCAGTTGTTCATGCGCGGCAGCGCCATGTCCGGCGCGCCGATCATCAGCGGCACCATCCAGTTGGCCAGCCCGACGAAGCCCGGCATGATCGCGCCGAAGATCATGACCAGCGCGTGCAGCGTGGTCATCTGGTTGAAGAAGTAAGGCTGCACGAATTGCAGGCCCGGCTGCGCCAGTTCGGTGCGGATCACGCCGGAGAATGCGGCGCCGATGCACGCCATTGTGAACGAGAAGATCAGGTACAGCGTCCCGATGTCCTTGTGGTTCGTCGAGCACACCCAGCGATTGAAGAAGCCGTGCGGCTTGTGGTCGTGATCGTCGTGGTGTTCGTCGTGATGTGCGGCGTGCGTTGCCATAAAAGAAACCTCTTACAAAATTCTTGCGGGTATCCGCTGACGGATAACGATCAGCCTTTCGGCGCCTGGTTCGGTTCTGCCGATGGATTGGCTGCAGTTGCTGCTGCGGCCGGCGGCGGCGCAAGCGCAGCCTCCTGCGTATCGAGCCACTTGAGGAATTCTTCCTTCGGCACGGCCTTGACCACGATCGGCATGAAGCCGTGATCCTGGCCGCACAGTTCGGCGCACTGGCCGCGGTAGACGCCGGGATCGTGGATCTCGGTCCAGTCGTCGTTGATGATTCCGGGGATGGCGTCCTGCTTCCAGCCGAGTTCCGGCACCCACCAGGCGTGGATGACGTCGTCGCCGGTGACGACGAAGCGGACCTTCGTATCCGTCGGCAGGACCAGCGGATGGTCGACGTCGAGCAGGTAGGTCTGCGCGCCTTCGCTCTTGACCGCCCACGGATCGAGTCCAGACTTCAGCTGGCGCGTGCGATCGCTCTCACCTTCGAGCTTCGAGACGAAGTTGACGTGGTAGGCCTTCTCGCCCCAGTTGAGGTATTCGTAGCGCCACTTCCACTGATAGCCGGTGATTTTCACCGTCATCTGCGAATCTTCGGTGTGCGCCATGTTGATCATGACACCGGTCGCCGGCGCCGCGAGGACGACGAGGATCAGAATCGGAACCACCGTCCAGACGATCTCGGCTTTGGTGTTGTGACTCCACTTGGCGGCGACGGCGCCCTTGGATTTGCGGAACTTGAACATCGCGATGATCATTGCGCCGAACACGATCACGCCGATCACGCAACAGACGTAGAACGCCCACATGTGGATCTGGTAGACGTCCTGGGACGTCTTGGTCACGCCCTTCGTCATGTTCAGCTGCCAAGGCACCGGCAGGGCCGAGACGGCGCTGCTCGCCATCGCCAGCAGTGCCCCGAGGCCAAGTCCGGCACCCACCCGCTTGCTGGAATCAAAAAACTTCATCGTTGTCACCTTGGATCGAAATTCGCTCGGTCGCACCGCGCATCGCGATGCAAATCCTGTCGCAGCCCGGTCTTGCCAGGCGCTGCGCCACTGTATTTTCTTTCTACGCGTCCCGCACTTTCCGCCTCAGCCGCGGGCCGTCGCGTCGGAGCTGCCGTCGCCCATTTGCGCCAGCAGCTTCGTCAAGCGCCTCGCCAGATCGCTACGCTCCTCGTCGTTGAGGAACGCGCCGATCTCCGCTTCGCGTCCGTGCGAGCGCACCAGCAGCCGGGTCGGCGCACTGCGCCATGCCCCGGGCACCAGCGCGACGCGCGCCCAGTACGGATGGAAGCGCGCCGGCGCTTCGCCGCCATCCATGCTCGCAATCTCCAGCCGCGTCGGACTGATGACGACGATCTGACCGGCCGCCGACGAGCGCCAGACGCGACTCAGGCAGTAACCCACCAGAGCCAGTTCGACGAGCGCGAATACCGGGGCAAACACGTTTCCGCCCCACGCAGCCAGCAATGCAAATCCGGCCGTCGCGATACTTTGCGCCGCCATGAACAGCCACAAACCGGCGCGCGACAACGAGCGATGCGGCAAAATCACCATCGAAACCGCGTCGCCCGGCGTATACGCTGGGGTTTGCTCGATCATGCAGTTACGGCGCTATCCAGCCCGCAATGATAGTGAGCGGGTCGCGCGCGGGCAAGCGCGGGAGAGCGGCTTTTCCCCCGCTCCCCGCCAGCGGGGAGCGGGTCGGGGTGAGGGGTGCGTCAATGGGTCTGCTGCTGCATGATGATTTGCATGCAGTTTTAACTCACCCCTCACCCCGGCCTCTCCCCGCTGGCGGGGAGAGGGAGAAAAAGCGCCGCGAGCCAACTGAGTCCCTGAGTCTCTCGCCTCTCGCCGCCTCGCCGCCTCGCCGCCTCGCCCCTCGCCCCTCGCCCAAAAGGCCAATACCCACTCTGCTAAACTTCGCGACCCGCGGCATCGCGGACTGCCCATCGATCCCGAATGACTGACGCGATCCTCACCCCCGAGCTTCCGGCCGCGCCCGATGCCACGCAGGCACGCATGACCGCGGCCTATTGCCGCGACGAAACCGAGGCAATGAACGAGTTGCTCGGCCAGGCCGCACTGCCTGCCCCCGAGCGCGACCTGGTGCTGGCGCGGGCTGGCGAACTCGTCGCCCGCGTGCGCGCCAAGGCCAGCCAGCAATCGGCGGTCGAATCGTTCATGCGCGAGTACGACCTGTCGAGCGAGGAAGGCGTGCTGCTGATGTGCGTCGCCGAGGCGCTGCTGCGCATTCCGGACAAGGCGACGGCCGACAAGCTGATCTCCGACAAGCTCGGCGAGGCGAACTGGGAGTCGCATCTGGGCAAGAGCGACTCCGTGCTCGTCAATGCCGGCACCTGGGGGCTGATGCTCACCGGCAAGCTCGTGACCCTGGCCGACGAAACGCAGCGCAACGTCGCCGGCGCATTCAAGCGTCTGGTCGGCCGCGCCGGCGAGCCGGTGATCCGCCTGGCGGTACGCCAGGCCATGCGCATCATGGGGTTTCAGTTCGTCATGGGCCGCACGATCAAGGAAGCGCAGGACCGTTCGCTCGAAAAGGAAAATCGCGGCTATCGCTATTCGTACGACATGCTCGGCGAGGCGGCGCTGACGCAGCACGACGCCGAGCGCTATCAGAACGCGTACAAGGCTGCGATCGACGCG
>DASSGP010000148.1:0-4239 GCA_035693405.1 Rudaea sp.
GGCACGGTCCAGTTCTCGACGACGTCGAGGCGGTCATCGAGCAAGCCGACCGCTTCGTAGCCCAGATCGAACAGGTCGGAATAGAAGTACGGCAACAGCGTATAGGGCTCGCCGGCGCCGGTCATTGCGCGACCGGCATGCTCGCCCATGCTGATCGCTGCGTTCTCGTGCTCCACGCGCTGGCGCAGGTCCAGTGCGGCATTGTGGAAATTGGCGACGTCGCCGGCGGCGAAGATATCGGCATCGCTGCTGCGCAACTGCTCGTCGACGATGATCCCATTGTCGACGCGCAGGCCGGCGCGCTCGGCCAGCATCGTGTTCGGCGTCACGCCGAGGCCGGCGACGACGGCGTCCGCCCGGCAGGTCGTTCCGTCCGACAGTGCAACTTCAACGCCGTCCGCATCGACCTTGCCGTCGACGACCTTGACGCCCGCCATCAGAGTGACGCCGCGCTCGCGGTAGTAACCGTCGACGAATTTTGCCAGCGGCGCAGGAAAGCGACCCGCGCCAAGCGAAGCGCCGGGAAACAGCATCGTCACCTGGCAGCCTACGGCGCTCAGCGACGCGGCGATTTCGCTACCGATGAATCCGCCGCCAACGACGGCGATTTTCGCGCCCGGAACTGCATATCGACGCAACGCAAGATAATCGTCGAGCGTGCGATAGTTGATGACGCGCTCGCCGGCGAACGACAGCTTGCGCGGCGTAGCGCCGGTCGCCAGCAGCAGGCGGCGATAACGGTAGGTGTCTCCATGATCGTCGCGCGCGCTGCGATCGTCGCGATCGAGGGCCTCGATTCTGCGCTGCAGATGCAGCACCGCGCCGCTGCGGTCGGTGCCGAGGTCGATCGAATCGACCGGCTTGTCACCTTTCCAAAGCCCTTTGGTCAGCGGCGGACGCTCGTACGGCGCCTGCCTTTCATCTCCGACCATGCCTATGCTGGCGTCGGCATCGGCCTTGCGAATCGCCTTTGCCGCAGCGTCGGCGGTCATTCCTGCGCCGACGATCAGATAGTCGTAGAGATGTTCCATGATGCCTCCAGGGTGCGCCGAGCAGGCGTCCGGCCACAGGGGGACGCCGGCCTCCGGCCGATGCCGCAGCGCTGTCGGCGATGCGGCTTCCGTAGCGAGTGCTTTCTCAGCGGAGCCGACTGCGCGATAATTATGCGCTCAATCCCCTCCGAATACGCGCAAGGATTCTCGTCATGACCGATTCCTTCTCGACCCACGACACGCTCGAAGTCAATGGCGAGCGCTACCGTATCGCCAGCCTGGCGAAACTCGGCAAGCGTTTCAACCTCGGGCGCCTCCCGTACTCGATGAAGATTCTTCTGGAGAACCTGCTGCGCCACGAGGACGGACTGAACGTAACGGCGAAGGAAATCGAGGCGGTCGCAAACTGGGATGCGAAGACCGAATCCGATATCGAAATCGCCTTCATGCCGACGCGCGTCGTGCTGCAGGATTTCACCGGCGTGCCGTGCGTCGTCGACCTTGCCGCGATGCGCGACGCGATCGTCAAGCTCGGCGGCAACCCGGAATTGATCAACCCGCTCGTCCCTGCCGAACTGGTCATCGACCATTCGGTGCAGGTCGACGAGTTCGGCAAGGCCGACTCGCTCGAGAACAACGTGCAGATCGAGTTCGACCGCAACATCGAGCGCTATGGCTTCCTGCGCTGGGGCCAGAAGGCATTCAAGAACTTCAAGGTCGTGCCGCCGCGTACCGGCATCGTGCATCAGGTCAATCTGGAATTCCTCGCCCGCGTCGTCATGACCGGACCGAAGGACGGCGCAACCTGGGCTTTCCCGGATACCGTCTTCGGCACCGATTCGCATACGACGATGATCAACGGCATCGGCGTGCTCGGCTGGGGCGTCGGCGGCATCGAAGCCGAGGCGGCGATGCTCGGCCAGCCGTCGTCGATGCTGATTCCGCAGGTTGTCGGCTTCAAGCTCACCGGCCGGCTGCCGGAAGGCGCTACCGCAACGGATCTCGTCTTGACCGTGACACAGATGCTGCGCAAGCACGGTGTCGTGGGCAAGTTCGTCGAGTTCTTCGGCGACGGCCTGCAGCACCTGCCGCTCGCCGACCGCGCGACGATCGCGAACATGGCGCCGGAATATGGCGCGACTTGCGGCATCTTCCCGATCGATGCCGAAGCACTGACCTACCTGCGCCTGTCGGGCCGCGACGAGGCGCAGATCGCGCTGGTCGAGGCCTACGCGAAGGCCCAGGGCATGTGGCATGACGCGAACACGCCGCACGCGGATTTCTCCTCGACGCTCGAATTGAATCTGGCCGAGGTCAAACCGTCTCTGGCGGGACCAAAGCGTCCGCAAGATCGCGTGCTGCTTGGCGACGTCGGCAAGAGTTATCGCGATTCGCTCAGCGCACTCACCGCCAACCGCAAGCCGAAACCAGCGACGCTCGAACGCTTCGCCGGCGAAGGTGGCGCGACCGCGGTCGGCCACGACGAGAGCGCAATGGCCGAAGGCCAGCACGTGTCGCTGAACGGTTCGGCCTTCAACCTGCGCGACGGCGCCGTCGTCATCGCCGCGATCACGTCATGCACGAATACGTCGAATCCCGCAGTCATGCTCGGCGCCGGCTTGCTGGCGCGCAATGCCGTCAAGAAAGGTCTCAAGGCCGCCCCCTGGGTCAAGACGTCGCTCGGGCCGGGTTCGCTGGTCGTCACCGACTACCTCAAGAAGGCCGGTGTGCTCGGCGACCTGGAAAAACTCGGTTTCTTCGTCGTCGGCTACGGCTGCACGACCTGCATCGGCAACTCCGGACCGCTGCCGCCGGAAATATCCAAGGCCATCGGCGAAGGCGACCTCGTTGCCGCGTCGGTGTTGTCGGGCAATCGCAACTTCGAAGGCCGTGTGCATCCCGAGGTCAAGATGAACTACCTTGCTTCGCCGCCACTGGTCGTCGCGTTTGCGCTCGCCGGCACGGTCGATATCGACCTGACGACACAACCGCTCGGCAACGGCAGCGACGGCAAGCCGGTTTACCTGAAGGACATCTGGCCGACGAACAAGGAGATCGGCGACGTCATCGCGCGCACGATCGGTCCCGACCTGTTCAAGCACAATTATGCCGATGTGTTCCGCGGCGACAGCCGCTGGAACCAGATCGCGGCGCCGGAAGGCGGGCGCTACTCCTGGGACGACAGCTCGACCTACATCAAGAACCCGCCGTACTTCGACGGCATGCGCATGCAGATCGGGAAGATCACGGACATCCATGGCGCGCGCTGCCTGGGATTGTTCGGCGACTCGATCACGACCGACCACATTTCGCCCGCCGGCGACATCAAGGCAACCTCGCCGGCCGGCCAGTTCCTGCAGGCGCACGGTGTGGTCAAGGCCGATTTCAACTCGTACGACTCGCGCCGCGGCAACGACGACGTCATGGTGCGCGGCACGTTCGCCAACATCCGCATCAAGAACCTGATGTTCGGCGGCGAGGAAGGCGGCAACACGCTGCACTTCGCGCTCGGCAAGAGCGGCGACGGCGTCAAGTTGCCGATCTACGACGCCGCGATGATGTATAAAAAGGAAAATGTGCCGCTGATCGTGATCGCCGGCAAGGAGTATGGCACCGGCTCGTCGCGCGACTGGGCCGCCAAGGGCACGATGCTGCTCGGAGTGAAGGCCGTGATCGCCGAAAGCTTCGAACGCATCCATCGCTCGAACCTGGTCGGCATGGGCATCCTGCCGATGCAGTTCGCCGCCGGCCAGAACGCCCAGACCCTGGGACTCAAGGGCGACGAAGTGTTCGACATCGCCGGCCTCAACGACGGCGCGGCGCGCGAAGTCGAGATCGTCGCGAAGGGCTCGGATCGCGAGAAGCGCTTCAAGGTCAAGGTGCTGCTGCTGACGCCGAAGGAAACCGAGTACTACCGGCACGGCGGCATCCTGCCCTACGTGTTGCGCCAGCTGGCGGCGAGCGCGAAGGCGGCGTAAGCGCTGTCCGCGGCGTCGCCGCGGAGCGCGATGCATGCGAACCGCGCTCGGCAGTTCGCACGGCCGGTAATCGCGTCCGCCCATAGTTGTACTTCATTGGTGGTTGCCACAGGGAGACCACCAAGATGCTCGCGCGATTGTCTGTAGTCATGCTGTTCGCCCTACTCGTCCTTTCCGCGCTGCCGGCCGCCGCCGTTGCGCCCCAAGGCACGGCGTTCACCTACCAGGGTGACTTGCGCCAGAACGGTGCGCCGGTCACTGGCAACGTC
>DASSGP010000149.1:0-22088 GCA_035693405.1 Rudaea sp.
GACGAGGTGATGCCCGATCAGCCCGCCGATCAGCCCGCCGGCGACGACGTCCGAGGCCCAGTGGGCATCCTGCTCGATGCGCGCAACACCGACCAGCGAGGCGATCGTGTAGGCCGTCGTTGCGACCCATGGCGAGTCGTAATGTCCGGCGATCACCGAAGCGAACGCGAAGGCGCCGGTCGCATGTCCGGATGGAAAGGACTGGTCGCCACCAAACAGGTTCCAATGATGCGGGCCGAGTCCGGAGTTCGGCCGGGCGCGTCCGGCAATGCCCTTGAATACCGAGGTCGTCAGCGAACTGATCACGCTTGCGGAGAAACCGTCGAGCGCAACGGTCTTGGCATTGTAGTCGTCGACAGCGGCGCCGACCGCGTAGAACCCGATCAGGACCGGTAAGCCGTATTGCTTGGTGCCGAACTTCTCGATGTTGCGGAAGAAGTCGTCCGCCGACGACGAGCGGCTGCGCTGCGCAGCGTCGCGGATCGGCTTGTCGAGGAACGCGACCGAGATCGCCAGGCCGCCGGTTATCAGGCCGAAGTTGCGCCACTCGTCGGCGTCCCAGTGCAAGGGGCCGGTCGCCGTTTCCTTCGTGTCGTCCCAAAGCAGCTTCGCGTAATCGACCGAGATCCATCCTTCCGGACCGGTCCTGGATACGGCAGGAGCCGGCTGGGGAGCGGGCGCGGTTGTGTCCGCCGCCGCGAAAATTTCTCCGACGGGATCGAACAGCCAGGCATCGTCGCTCGCAGACGCCGCCGGTGCGGCGTTGCAAGCGCTGCACGCGGCGACGAGCAATAGTTTTCCGAGGCGCATGCCACTCACCTCCACGCGCTACGGCAGAGGGATCGCAGACACTTGCAGCGCGTTCAACTTTAGACGACGCGAATGTAGCGCCGCGGTTGTTACCATCAGCTAAAAATGCGACCGTGTCACACAGCACGACAGCGTACGGGCGAACTCGGAAAAGTCGCGCCGGTCCAAACGAAGCCCAGTTCCTGAATGGGCCTCCAGGATGCGCTTTGTGGCCATGGTGCGAGAGCGTGGATTTGTTGCAGAATGCCCTACAGCATTCCGACGAAGCAGGGATATGCTCGCCAGCGCATCGCTTCATCAGTCCTCGATCGGAATCGTCGTGAGCGCGCTTGCATGCGTGGTTGGTTTTGCTGCAGTGGCAGCACCTGCGATGTCGGCGCAGGTCGATGTTCATGGGCCGCCCGGTAGCAGCTTGTTCGGCTGGCACGTAGCCGTATTGCCAAATGGCAACATCGTCGTTACCGATCCGTATTTTTCGACGGCGAGCACGCGGCACGTCGGCGCGATTTATCTCTACGATCCCTCCGGAGGATTGATCAGCACGCTGACCGGCAGCAGCGAGAACGACAACGTCGGCGATTCGCAGATCCTCGTTCTGCGCAATGGCAATTTCGTCGTATCGAGCCAGAGCTGGAACAACGGCGATGCGCTCTTCGCCGGCGCTGTGACTTGGATCAACGGTACGACGGGTTTGTCGGGCGTCGTGTCTGGGCAGAATTCGCTGGTCGGAACCAGCGCTACCGACTCTGTAGGCGGCTACAACGGTATCGTCGAGCTGAGCAACGGCAACTACGTCGTCGTGAGCGCGGATTGGTCGAACGGTGGCGCGAACAATGCCGGTGCCGTGACCTGGGCCAATGGCGCCACCGGCATTGCTGGAGCCGTCTCGGCGGAAAATTCGTTGGTCGGCACGCAAGCGGGCGATCTGGTCGGCCAGGAACAGAGCTACTGGCCCGGCGTCGTCGCGTTGGCCAATGGCAACTACGTCGTCACGAGCGCGGTCTGGCATTACGGCACCGCTGCCAATCCGGGAGCCGTGACGCTAGGCAACGGCCGCGGTGGGACTGTCGGTCCTGTGAGCGCAGCGAATTCTCTGGTCGGAACGACGATCTGCTATACGGATGTCATCGGGCTCACACATCAGATCGTTCCACTGGCCAACGGCAACTTCCTCGTTCCGAGTCCGTGCTGGAGCCAGGGGACGGAAATGGAAATCGGCGCCGTGACTTGGGTCGACGGCACCCGCGGCCTGTTCGGTGAAGTCTCGGTTCGCAACTCGTTCCTCGGCACCGTACAGTACGAGCATCTCGGACAGTTTGGTGTGCCACCGCTCAGCAACGGTAACTATCTGGTGCTGAGTCCGAGTTGGGGCAACGGCAAGGGAGCAGCGACATGGGCTGACGGCCGCATCGGCCGAATCGGTCGCGCGTCACCCGGCAACTCGCTAGTCGGTGCCACCCCGGGCGATTTTGTAGGCGCCAGCGCGACGGCGCTCGCGAACGGCGACTATGTCGTTGGCAGCCCGCATTGGAACGGCGATGTCGGCGCGATCACCTGGGGCGATGGCACGAAAGGCTCGAAGGGCACGGTGTCGCTCGCCAACTCACTGGTCGGGTCTGCACCGAACGACTTTGTCGGTTTCGGCAGCGTCGCGGCGCTCCCGAACGGCGACTATGCCGTCGCAAGTCCATACTGGAGCAACGGTGCAGTGGTGCAGGTCGGCGCCGTGACATGGGTTCGCGGCAGTGGAGCGACGGCAGCAGTAGTCGGCACGGGAAACTCTATTATCGGCTCACAGCCAAATGACAGGATCGGCAGCGGCGGCGTCCTCGCGGTCGGAAACGGCAACTATGTCGCGCTCAGCCCGGACTGGAGCAACGGCGTGGCGAAGCGAGCGGGCGCCGCGACTTGGGTGGACGGCAGCGGTCCGCGCTCCGGCGTCGTGTCGGAACACAATTCGCTGGTCGGCACCACGCCGGACGACGCACTCGGCTACTACGGCAGCGCGCGACTCGCCAACGGCAACTTCGTCGTCGCCAGCCAAGGTTGGCACGACGGCACCGGGAACAGCGTCGGAGCATTCACGTGGCTCAGTGGCGACCACGGTCGATCCGGCATCGTATCGCCGGGCAATTCGCTGGTCGGAACACCGAGCCACTCCGGATCAATCGTTACCGCCCTCAGCGACGGCAACTACGTCATTTCGAATCGTTTTTCGCTATTCGGCGAAATCGAGTCGACCGGATCGGTCACGCTCGCCGACGGCCCGTTCGGATTGGCCGGCACGATCGCGCCATGGAACAGCGTGATCAGCGACACATCGAGCTACTTGTCGTGGGTCGCCGATTACGATGCCGAGCGCAAACGACTCGTCGTCGGTCGACCTGACGTAAACACGGTGACGTTGCTTACTGCGTCGGAGAAAATCTTTGCTTCGGGGTTCGAGCCTTGAGGCAGCGCGCGGCATTGCGCCGTCCGCCTCAGCCGCGCAGCCTCGCCATGATCGCGCTGCGTGCCTCGCGCAGGATCGAGTCGCGGTCGAGGCTGGCGACGATTTCCGCGACGGCGCGCTTGGCGCCTTGCTCGCCCCAGGACTTGCCCTGCAGCAGGTAGCGTTCGGCGGCGCGGCCGACGAGTTCGGTCGCGTACCAGGCCAGGGCGCCCTGCGCACCGGCGGTGACGACTGTCGATAATCCAGCGCTGACGCCTTTCAATGCGCTGGCGACGAGGTGCACGCCCCAGATCGCGCCCATCAGCGCGGCGAGCTGCGCGCAGATCGTGCCGATCAGCGTGCCGGCTTCGCTGCGCGTCAGCGGCAATCCGTATACTTTTCCCAGATGCACGACGAGGGCGACGTCGAGCGACGCGGCGGCCAGCAGGTCGGCGACCGGGATCGGGTTCAGCGCAACCGCGATGCCCTTGGCCAGGCAATAGTTGCGGATCACGCGGTCGGCCAGTTCGCGGCGCGCGGCGGCGACGCGTTCGGCCACGCGATCGGAAAGCTGGCCGGCGAACAGTCCGGCGTTCAATGCCGCCAGCGTCTTGCCTTCGCGCTCGGCGATCGCGCGCAGGCGGGCTGCAAGCGCGGCGACATCGGGCCGCTGCGGATTGCGGGTTTCGGTTTCGTGGCCATCGGCGGCGACCTGGACGACGCGCACGTCGGCCGGATGCGCGGCGCACGCGATCACGTCTTCGGAGTGCACAAGCCCTGCCGCATGCTCGCGCAGGCGCGCGAGCAGGCGCTCGCGCTCGTCCGGGGTGTAGCGATCTGCCTTGTTCAGTGCCAGCAGCAAAGGCCGCTGGGTTTTTGCCAATGTGGACAATGCCGCAAGTTCCGCGCTGGTCATGTCGCCGTCGACGACGAAGATGACGAGGTCGCTGATACCGGCGACATCGAACGCGAGGCGTTCGCGCTCCTCGCCGGAAAGTTCGTTGATGCCGGGCGTGTCGATCAGGTGCAGGCCTTGTCCGGCCACTTCCTCCCAGCGCTGCGCGTCGCGCGCGCGCGTCGTGCCATGCAGCACGCCGGTCGCGAATGCCTCGCGGCCGAGCAGGGCGTTGCCGAGCGCGGACTTGCCGACGCTGACGCGGCCGAACACGGCGATATGCAGTTCGCCGGTCTTGAGCTTGTCCAGTAGCGATTCGATCTGGGCGAAATCGGCGCCGAGTTCGCTGCGAACGCTGGCCGGAATGTCCGGATCATCGAGCAGCGCGCGCAAAGCCTCGCTGGTCTGCGCGACATGGCCAGCGGATGCGTCCGGGGACGCGGCCTGGCGCGCCGAGGCAACCTTCGCGTCGTTGAGGCGAGCGCGCAATCGATGCCAGAGCGAGGTCAGATCGTTCATCT
The DNA here is from genome assembly GCA_035693405.1 of Rudaea sp. Taxonomy (GTDB): domain Bacteria; phylum Pseudomonadota; class Gammaproteobacteria; order Xanthomonadales; family Rhodanobacteraceae; genus Rudaea. The sequence continues at coordinate 4,658 of DASSGP010000149.1, forward strand.
GAAAGCTGAAGTCAGATCGAGGGTAGAGAAGAGTCTGCGCCCATCGTACTCGACGCGGTGGGATAGGGCGAAGGTTAGGCCCAGCCCCTTCGCAGAAGCCGCCGAAAATAGGCCGTCATTCCCGCGGAAGCGGGAATCCAAATTGATCTTGTTAAAAAGCAAAATGGATTACACGCCGTTCCTGCGGCGTGCCCTGTCGGGCCATTCGCTACGCGAATGTTCGCTCCGGCATCCTGCCTACGCAGTCCCGCTTCCGCGCGAATGACGACAATCTTGATCTTGCCGCCGTCCCTAATGGAAGGATTAGGTTCGTGCGGGCCGCCGCTGCGCCTTCACGTACCCCCTTCCTCGAAGACGTGGCTTCATTTCGGATTCAACACCAGATGCCCATGCACCGGCACATCCTTGCCGATATCGTTCCAGTCGCTGCTGACGCCCAAACCGAAGTCGAGGCGCTTCAGCGTCGTGTCGACATCGAGCGTGGCACTATTGCCGGATGCCGCAAAGTGTACTTTCAGCGTCACCGGCTTGGTCTGGTTGCGGATTGTCAGCATGCCTTTCGCCTCGACGCTGCCATCGGCAGCCTTGGCAAATGATTGCGTGACGAAGTGCGCCCGCGGTGTCTTCTTGTAGTCGAAGAAATCAGCGCCGGCGAGCGCATCGTCGCGATCGGAATTTTGCGTGTCGACGCTGGCGAGATCCACGCTCACGTCGAACTTGGCGCTGGCCGGATCGGCATCGTCGTAGGCGATCGCCGCCGTGAATTTGCCGAACTTGCCGTCGAACGCCTCGCCCTGGTAGCTGCACTTGAAGGTCAGTGAACTCTTCGCCGGATCGACTTGCCAGTCGCGCGCGGCCGCGCTCGTCGCGGCCAGCAGCAGCGGCAGGACCAGCAGCGCGCCTGTGATTCGATGTGACATTACGATCCTCCGCGAATGACCGCCTTGCGCTGCAGCCAGTCCGGCCACATGCGGCCGAGAATGTTGTTGCGGTGGGCGAATTGATGGACGAGCGCGATCGCCGCATGGCCCGCAGCGACGGCGATCAGCAGCCAGAACAGGGTTTCGTGCGCGTCGCTGGCGAAGTCTGCCAATCCCTTGTTCGGCGCGACCAGATGCGGCACTTCGAACAGCCCGAAGAAGTACAGAGGCCGCAGTCCGGACAGCGAATCGAACCACCAGCCCGTCAGGGGCACGGCGAACAGCAGCGCGTACAGCAACGCGTGTCCGCAGCGAGCCAATAGCGCCTGCGAATGTGGAATGCTGGCGGGCTCCACCGGGCGTGGATCGAACGCGCGCCACGTCAACCGCAGCACCGCCAGCGTGAGGATCGTCAGGCCCAGCGACTTGTGCAACGAGAAAACCGGAATAGCCCTCGGCGTCTTCGGCAATTCGACCATGATCAGGCCAATCGTCCCCTGCACGAGAATCAGCAGCACCACGGTCCAGTGGAAGAATTTCGCCACGCTGCCCCAGTGATTGCGCCCGCTTTTCAGCACTAAGGGTGCTCCGCCGCGTCCGGGGCCGCCTGCTTCTGCGCATCGCCGTCGCGTATGCCCTCGACCTCGAGGTGAAGCGTCACATCGTCGCCGTTATCCGGAATGGCGCGGGTCATGCCCCAGGTTGAGCGCTTGAATGCTGCCGTCGCGGCAAAGCCAGCGATGTATCGCAGCGAATAGCCATCCAGGGCGGCGCGGTTGAACGTGACCTGAAGGTCGACCGGATGCGTTTTGCCGAGCAGTGTCAGGTTGCCGTGCACGACACCGGTGCGCTCGCCGGTCTTTTCGACCTTCGTGCTGACGTAGTGTGCAGTTGGGTAGGTCGACACGTCGAAGAACGCCGAGCGCAGCTTGTTGTTCCAGGCGTCGTCGCCCATGTCGAGCGAGGCGATATCGATCGTCGCGTCGACCTTGGCGGTGCTCCAGTCGTCGGGATCGAAGCTGAAGTAGCCGCCCTTCACGTGCATGCGTCCCATCGGATGGGAGTAGTTCAAGTGGCTGACCGAAAAGAAAATCTGCGTGTGCGCCATATAGAAGCGGAAGTCGCTCGGGCCGCCGAGCGCCGCGGTAGACGTGGTCAGCAGCGCGACCATGACAGCAAAAGTTCGATACGACTTCACGCACCACCTCCATGAAAGGCAACGCAATCTGACACGCTTGCGCGTAAAGGGCTAGACTGCGGCGAGGAACATTATGTTCCGGTGAGCGCGCGCACTGTTCAACAGGTCAGCATGCACTGACTCGACGTGAGCGTGAATTACGCGGCCGCTTGGCCGACGCAAGCCCAGCAAGGCGTACGGAACGATCAGGGCAACTCGAATCCGCTCGTGAACGGCCGCTCGCCATCGTAGGCGCCGATATCGCAGTTGCCGGGCGGGCGTGGATACCCGCGTTCGTCAGCGGTAACAGGGACAGCGTCGGCATCGCCGCACGTTCCTGCCTGGGTCGCCGGGCTATCCGCTTGCGGCTGCATTGTGTATGGGACGCGACGCACGCCGTTGGCCGCAAGCGGACCGAGCAACGGGTCGGAGTCGAGTCCGCCGAACGGCGGGTTGCTCGACATCACCAGATTGACAGCGAGGAATTGAACGTCGTAAGTCGCGACATTCGTGAGACCTCCGAGCACCTGCGGCGGTGCGGCGGACACGATGTCGTTCGCGCCATTGCTGTTGGCAAGAATGCTGTTCGCGAGTGTGGCAGTCGTCAGCACGCTGCCGGTACTCGCGTTGCCGTTGAAGGCAATGTCGTAGATGGCGCCGCCATCGGCGCTGCCACTAGCGCCTGCCGTGACCGCATTGGACGCGAGCGTCGAAAACGAAGCCTTGACCCGGCCGTTGAGATTGAAGATCGCGCCGCCGTAACCGCCAACACCGCCCCCGGCGTCGCCATTGCCGCCGATCGCGCTATTGCCGGTCATCGTGCAGTTGAACAGGCTTAGCGTACCGGCGTGATTGAATATCGCTCCACCGAGTGCGAAGCCGCCGCTGCCTGCGTTGCCGGCGCCAAACCCTTGCCCGCCGCCGCCAGCGCCGGCGCCGCCGCCGAAGCCGCCACCGCCGCCGCCGAAGCCGCCGCCGCCACCGCCGCCGACACCGCCGCCGCCGCCGCCTTGGTTGCTGCCGCCGCCGCCACCACCGAAGCCGCCGCCCTGACCGCCCCCGACGCTGCCACCCGTGCCGCCGCCGAAGCCGCCACCTCCACCCCCACCCACGGGACAAGTGCAGCAGATATCGCCGCCGCCACACTCAAAGCATGACGAATAACCGCCGCCACCGCCGCCGCTGCCGTCGCCACTGCCAAAGCCGCCTGCGCCGCCCGATCCTGCCATGCCATTGGCAGGGCCGCCGCCGGGTCCGGCATCAGTACAAGTCGGTCCGGTGTTCCCGGCCTCCGCGGCGCCCCCAGGCACACTTCCACCCATTCCCCCACCCCACGCGCCGGACGCGTCGCCGCCCATGCCGCCGCCGCCGCTTGCGCCAACGACGGTCGCCGCACTCCCGCCGGTGGCGGAGTTGCCGCTCAGCGTGACCGCATCGAGGGTCAGCGTGCCTTGGTTGAAGATCGCACCGCCCATGCCGGCGCCGCCGCCACCGGAACCACTGTCACCACCCTTCTGCCGGCCGCCGGTCAAGCTCAGGTTGTGCAATATCAGATGACCGGGGCCCGGCGTGTTGTAGCCCGGCGTGTCGGGCGATTGCGCGTCGGCGCCGACGAAGAAAAAGCGCCCACGCGGCGAGATGCCGGGCAGCATGTAAAGCGTTGCGCCATGGCCTTCGATCGCGATCGTGCTCGCGATAGGCGCCAACGCGTTCGGGCCGTACCAGTAGTTGTCCGGACTGTCGGTGCTGAACGGAATCGTCAGACCGGCATAGAGGGACAGGTCGATCGTGTTCGCGCCTGCGGTTGCGCCGGTGCAGGTGCCGATGCCCGCCGCTGCGGCAACCGAGTTCGACAGCGGCGCGAACGTTGTCGAGCCCGCCGGTGTTGCGTTCGCCGGGTTGTTCGCCAGGTTGGCGGCGTGAATCGCCTGCGCCAGCGTGCAGACGCCGGCAGCCGGCGCTGCCGTGCTCGTGACCGCAATGGTTCCGGCGTGGGCCGATAGGCTCGATACGAGAAGGCCCGGTGCAAGCGCGTAGCGTGCAGCAGCGCGTGAGGTTCGCATGATATCTCCCCCATTCGTAGCAGATACGATAGAGATCGGCAGGCGACTGGCAGCCACTGTACACCGCTGTGGCGCGCTGAGAAAGTGCAACTCTGCACGCGTCAGGCTCCCCGACTGCTGGTGGGGGAGCGGATGGAAGCGCTACCCGCCGTCGCGTTCGCCTCGCTGCAGCGCATACCCGGCAATCCGGCGCAGCCGTTCGGCGCTCGTATCGGCCAGCAAGGTTGCCAGCGATGCACCGGCGGCGGCGCTGTCCAATGCATGATGTTCGCGCATCGTCGTGGCGACGGCATGGCCGAGACTGTCGAAAATCAGGCCGTAGGCGATGGCGTGCAGCACGCCGCCGCCAAGCGTGCCGAGTCCGGGAAATGCCTTCGCCGCGTTGCCGGCGATCGCGAGCACGAGCGATGCGCTGGTGCGCAACGTCAGCTTGACCTGGCCGAGGAATGCATCGATGTCGATGTCGCGCACGGTAACGCCGTAGAGTTTCGCCAACTCGCGAATCAGGCCCGTGGCGAGGACGCCCTGGATGACGAGATCGCTGCCCGGCATCACTGCAGCCATCGCGCCGACGACGGCGCGGCGCGTGTACTTCGACACGATGACGTCGGCATCGCGTTCCCGGGCGTGGGTTCCGAGCGCCTCGGCGCGGGCGTCGACCGACGACAGCACTGCGGCCTCGCGCGCCGACTCGAAAGCCTGCGGCCCGGCCGTCGCATAGCGCTGCAGCAAAGTGGACAATGCGGCAATGTCCGGCGCACGGTCGCGGCGCACGTGTTCGACCCGGCCATCGGCCAGCCGCCGTTCGAAGTCCTCGGTGCCGCCGGCGCTGACCACGACGCGCGCGTCGGTAATTTCGGCGTAGCGTTCGCGCAGCGCGCGCTCCAGGGCCACGCGTTCGCCGCCGGCGAACTGGTCGGCCTTGTTCAAGGTCAGCACCAGCGGCTTGCCGAAGCCGCGCAGCCAGCGCAACTCCGCGTCCTGGTCACGGGTCAGGTCGCCGGTACAGACATACAGCACGACATGAGCGCGCAGCGCCTCGTCGCGCGCGAGCTGCTCGCGTATCGAACCGGTCACCTCGTGCGTGCCGGGAACGTCGGCGAGCGTCAGCACGTGGCCACCGGGCAGGCGCGTGGAGTAGTGCGACACCGCCCGCGTCGTTCCGCCGAGCACGTCGACTTGCGGCGCCGCGTCCGGAGCGAGTGCGCGGATCACGCTCGACTTGCCGGCGCTGATCTCGCCGAACACGGCAACATACAACTGCTCGGCGCGCGCGCGCCGGTCGAGCTCCGTCAGTTCGGCCTCGAGTTCGGCAGTTTCAGCGCTGCGTTGTTTGAGTGCGTCGATGCGCTGCTCGACCTCGCCGCGCGTCGGCGCGGCGACGACAACGGATTTGCGCCGGCGCGGGCCGACCAGCCACATCGCGATCCATCCGAGACCGCAAAGCGCAGCGACGAGCAGCGCGGCGACGATCCACTGCGCCCACTCCGGCAGTGCACGCAGGTCCTGCCAGAGGGTGATTGCGCCGTGGAGAACGCCGAGGACCAGCCAAAGCAGAGCCGCTGCCAGCAGCGCGAGCACGGCAAGCAGTATCAGACGAAACGGACGATTGACAGGCGGCATGGAGGGCGTGCTTGGCCGGCGCGGGATCGCTGCGGCGATTATGGCAGAGGAGGATAGAGGGCGAGGACGGGGGGTAGCGCGCAACGACAACGCGCTCTTGATCTTCACTAGCCCCTAGTCCCTCGCCCCTCGCCCCTGCCTTCTGGCATCATCCCCGCGCCAACAGGGAAGGTGCCGCATGTGGATCGAAGTCATTCTTGCCGGCGCGCTGGCTGCCTCGGCCAGTAACCCGGCCGACGATGCGCAGTTGTATACAACGCCGTATTTCCAGGCGCTCGGCGTTGCTGCCGGCATGCCGTCGAGCCGCGTCTACAAGACCGTGCAGGATCGCGACGGTTACCTGTGGTTCGGCACCCAGGATGGCCTGGCTCGCTACGACGGTGTCGGCTTTCGCGTCTACCGGCACGATCCGAAGGATCCGGATTCGCTCGGTGGCAATGCCGTGACCGCGCTATTCGTCGATCGCGACAATCGCATCTGGTGCGGTGGCGAGGAATCCGGGCTCAACATGCTCGATGCCGGACGCAGCCGGTTCGTCCACTATCGTCATGACGCGCACGATCCGGGCAGCCTCGGTGCCGACGATGTCTGGACCATCAACCAGGACGAATCCGGCGTCATCTGGACCGGTAGTTACGCCGGCGGCCTCGACGGACTTGCGCCAGACGCGCCGGGTTTCGTGCATCTTCGCCACGATTCCACAAATCCACAAAGCATTTCCTCCGACAACGTGCTCGGACTGCTGCCGCAGCACGGCGTCGGACTGTGGGTCGGCAGCGACGTCGGCGTCGACCTGATCGCGGCCGGCGGCAGCATCCGCCACGTCGATTTCAGCGGCGTGCCGGGCAACGGCCGCATCAATGCCATCGCGCTGCTCGATGCCGGCGATGGCGCCGTGCTGGCTGGCACGCGCCGCGGGCTGCTGCGCATCGATGCATCGCTCAGTGCCACGGTCGTGGCCGCCGACGGCCTGACCGACAGGCTCGTGTACGGTGTCGTCCCCGGCGACGCCGGCGAACTCTGGATCGCGACGCGGCACGGTTTGAACAGGCTGTCTTCGCGCGGCGACGTGGCGCACTACCTGGAAAATCCCGCGGTCACGGGCGCCTTCCCGGGCGATACCGTCTTCGATGCCATGCGCGACCGCGAGGGCAACCTGTGGTTTGCGACGCTGGAGGGTGGCGCCGTCAAGTTGCCGGCGGCATGGCGCAACTTTGCCCTGTTCCGGAATGATCCCGGCAATGCGCACTCGCTCAGCGCCAACCGCACGCTCGGCCTGGCCGCGACGGCGGCAGGCGAGGGTATCTGGGCGGTGAACTGGGACGGCGGAATCGACCGCTTCGATCCGGCCACCGGTTTCGTCGAGCGTTTCGCCGAAACCCGGCTGAGCGCGCCGGACAAGGCGCTGTGGTCCGTGCTCGAGGACCATGCCGGACAGCTGTGGGTCGGGCACACGCGCGGCTTGCGTGTATACGAATTGCAAAGTGGAAAATTCTCAGACATCCCGGTCGACGCCGCCAGGCCGGACGCGCTGGCGCCAGGCCTGGTCTATCACCTTGCCGAGGACGCCGCCGGCGCGGTCTGGGTCAGCACATACGCCAGTTCCGGAGCGCTGCATCGCATCGATCCGTCCAGCCACGCGGTCGAACGCTTCGACGCCGACAACGCGGGGTTGCGCACCGCCGAGGTCGACCAGATCGGGTTCGATGCGAGCGGCGACCTGCTCGTTGCGAGCGGCGCCGGCCTCGACCGCTTCGATGCGCCGAGCCGGCATTTCGCCGCCATTGCCGGGGCGCCGACGCAACGCGTCTATGCATTCGCGTTCGCGCGTGACGGAACGCTGTGGCTGCACGCGCTCGGCGCGCTCGAGCACTATCGCCTCGCCGGCGGTGCGATGAACCTGATCGAACGCGTCGATGCCGCGGCCGGCTGGCCGGCGCTGACTGTCGGCGGCCTGCAGGTCGACGACGCGGGCGCAGTGTGGGTCAGCAGCGCGCGCGGCTTGTGGCGGTACGATCCGGCGCGGCACGCGATCCGCGTTTTCGACAGCCGCGACGGTCTCGCGAGCTCCGAGTTCAACCGCCTGCCGCTGATCAAATCCGCAAACGGCGCGATATTCGGCGGCACGCTGGCCGGCGTCGTGGGCCTTGCGCCGTCGCGCATTGCGGAAAATTCGCAGTCAGTGCCGCTGGTGATCGACAAGCTCGTTGTCCGCCGTGGTGGCCGCGACCAGCCGCTTGACCCGACCGCGCACACTATCTCGCTGCTGTGGGACGATCGCGATCTGCGCATCAGCGCTCGCTCGCTCAGCTATGCCAATCCGGCGGCGAACCGCTATCAGTGGCGCCTCGAAGGCATCGATCCGGACTGGATCGATACCGGCAACCGGGGCGAGCGGGAATTCTCGCAATTGCCGCCGGGCGCCTATCGGCTGCAGCTACGCGCAGCCGGCGCCGCGGCAATCTGGAGCGATCCGGTTTCTCCGCTGGAGTTGACTGTCGCGCCGCCGCCGTGGGCTACGCCGCTCGCCTACGCCGGATACGCCGCCGCGCTTGCGCTTGCCGTGCTGCTCGCTTTTCGCGCCTATCGGCAACGCATCAAGCGCCGCTATGCGCTTGCGCTGGCCGAGCAGCAACGCCGCTTCGCCGAGCAGGCGAACGCGGCGAAGACCGAGTTCCTCGCGACGATGGGTCACGAGATCCGCACGCCGATGACCGGCGTGCTCGGCATGACCGAACTGCTGCTGCGCACCTCGCTCGATCCGACTCAGCGAGGCTACGCGCGCACGATCCTCGACTCCGGCCGCATGATGCTGCGCCTGGTCAACGACTCGCTCGACCTCGCGCGCATCGAAGCCGGCAAGGTCGAACTCGAGGACGCGCCGTTCGATCTGCGCGAGCTGGTCGCCGGGACCGCGGCGATCGCCGGCCCGCTCGTGCGCAACAAGGGTCTGGAATGGCGGATCGCCGTGGCGCCGGATGCGCCGCGATTCGTTCGCGGCGATCAGGTGCGCGTCAAGCAGATACTGCTGAACCTTCTGAACAATGCGATCAAGTTCACCGAGCGCGGGACCGTGGCGCTCGACCTCGCGCGCGGACCTGGCGGCACCACGCAACTGCGCGTGAGCGACAGCGGGCCCGGTATCGCCGAGTCGATGCGCGCGCGTCTGTTCCAGCGTTTCGAACAGGCCGATGGCGCGCGGCGCCACGGTGGCAGCGGGCTGGGGCTGGCGATCTGCCGCGAACTTGTCGCCTGCATGGGCGGCGAGATCTCGCTCGACAGCGAGCCGGGCAAGGGCAGCGCGTTTTGCGTGAACCTGCCGCTACCCGAAGTCCATGCTCCCGATACCGCGGCCGATGAAGTGTCGTTCGATCCGGCTGCAGGGCAGTCGCCTTCGTCACGCCCGCTTCGCATCCTGCTTGTCGAGGACGATCCGACTGTCGCGGAGGTCATCACGCGATTGCTCGCGCTTCAGGGTCACAGCGTAAAGCATGCCGCCCAGGGACTGGCCGCACTCACCGAGTTCGACGCCGCGCATTACGATGCCGCACTGATCGACCTGGACCTGCCCGGCGTCGACGGCCTTTCGCTGGCGCGCATGTTGCGCGCGCGTGAAGCGCAGACTGGCGCCGCGCGCGTGCCGCTGATCGGCGTCAGCGCGCGCTCGGCCGGCGATGAGGAATCCTTGTGTCTCGCCGCCGGCATGGATGCGTTCCTGCGCAAGCCGGTGACCGGCGAATTGCTGGCCAGTGCGATTGCCGGACTGGTCCATCGCCATGCTGCGGAGACAACATGAAACCGGAGGAGCGTCGATGCGAGTGATCCTGTTGGCGATCGCGCTGGGTCTTGCCGGCTGCGCGGCATCACGAATCGTCGACGTGCAGTCGGCGAACCAGGATGGCCGCGTGCGCTTCCTCGTGCTGCATTTCACCGACGAGAATTTCGAGCGTTCTCTCGACCTGCTGACGCGGCCGCATGAAAATCCGGTCAGCGCGCACTATCTCGTCAGCCGCGCCGGAGAGTACGGCCGGAACCAGCCCACAGTCCTGCGCCTCGTCGACGAATCGCGCCGTGCCTGGCACGCCGGGCCGAGCCGCTTCCAGGGCCACGAGCTGCTGAACGATGATTCGATCGGCATTGAAATTGTGTACGAATCGCGTTGTTCACGCGAACCACCGCGGCCCGCCGGAATCTCGCCGTGGGAATTCGAGGCAAATTGCGCCTATCCGCCGTATCCGGCCGACCAGATCGCCGCTGTCATCCAGCTCGCGCAGGAAATAATCCAGCGTCATCCCGAGATCGATGCGACGCGTGTGGTCGGCCACTCGGACATCCAGCCGGAGAACAAGACCGATCCGGGGCCGCGATTTCCGTGGGCGCAGCTTGCGTCCGCCGGCGTCGGCGCGTGGTATGACCCTGCCGACGCTGATTACTACCGCGCGCATTTCGCCACGCATCCGCCGTCGATACTGCTGTTGCAGGAAGCGCTGGCCGCGTACGGCTACGGCGACGAGGCGAGCGGTACGGTCGATCGCCGCACGCGCGATCTGCTGTTCGCATTCCAGTGTCACTTCATCCCCGACCATCGCACGGGACAAGTCGATACGGACACCGCGGCAGCGTTGTTCGCGTTGCTGGCCAAATATCGCGTCGCCGAACTGAGCGGCCTGCGCGAGCGCCATGCGGACCTGCCCGCATCGCCACGTCCGAGCGGGCCGAACGTCAACTGATTCGCGTTGTCCTTGCGTGCATAACCTTGCGCTGAATCGCACGCGCAAATCGATTCAGGTTCGGCCGATATTTCGGTCGGGTTCATTCGCCCGGCACTAGGGTCACGGTCTGGAGTCGTTGCGGCATGCGCACGCTCCAGCGGGTCCATTCGACGGGTCCGGCTATTGCGCCCCTTCGGGGTCCGGCGACTCCCCGGAGTCGTCGAAATGCCGCGACATGGATTCAGCCTCAGGCATTCCGCCCGCGTGCTGCATCCGCATTGGTCATGCAACTGTCTTGCACGGCCCCGAAACGGTCAAGCGACCGAAGGAGAATTTCATGAGCAACCATCGCAGCTTCAGCAAGATCGCCGCCCTGGCGATCGCGGTATCTGCCGCCCTGCCGGCGCTGGCCGATACGACCGTCTCGGTCGAGCACGGCAAGCATCACTACGTCTATTACAGCGACAAGGACATCTATTACGCGCCGGAGAGCAAGACGTACTGGTGGGTCGAGAATGGCCGCTGGCAGTCCGGTCCGAGCGTTCCGCGCGAGAGCCAGGACTATGTCGTCAAGGCCAAGGGCATCGAGATCGATCTCGACACCGACCGGCCGTATGAGCGCAACGACTATGTCGTAGCCCACTACAAGAACGCCGAACCGCAAGAAACGACCACGACCGAGCGCACGACGACCGACAACGGTCTGACGTCGACGACGACCACGACCACGACGACGAAGCACCGCTACGTCTACTACGGCGACCACGACATCTACTTCGCGCCGGAAACCAAGACGTACTACTGGATGAACAACGGCCGCTGGACATCGGGCACGGTCCTGCCGCCGGAAGACCAGGCGTACATCCGCGCCGGTGGCGTGCAGATCGAACTGGATACCGATCGTCCGTACGAGCGGCATGATTACGTGATCGCGCACTACAAGCACAAGCACGATCGCGACCACGACGACGATTGAGCCAGAGCGGTAGCGAAATCCGCAGTCTGCCAAGCAACAACCGTAAAACCGGGGCCCGCGCAAGCGGGCCCTTTTTTTCTCCGGCGCATTGCCCGGTTCCATTTCCCGGCGCGTCCGCGACGCGCCAAAGGTCCTCTCAACGCATCGTCCTGGAGGTGCATCCGATGCCCTCGGCTGAACGCCGGCACCGGCGATGATGCGAGGCTCAGGCCTCTGATGGCTGTCGCGACGGAACTGCGTAGTTGATCTGTCGATGATCAGGGTTCGCCGGATCCATGACGAGGCCGACAAGAAAGTCGGGATGTCGCATGTCCGGACGCGCTGCGCTTTCGCGTTACTGCTCTTTGGTCCGGGTTCCGTGTGCGCGGAGGCCCGATCTCACACAACAACGATGGGTGACACGGTGAATCTCGACTTTCAATCCAGATCTGTCGTCTGGCTGTTCCCTTGCGCGCTGGCCTTGCTCGCGCCCACGACCGTCGTTCACGCGCAGGCGCAACCGCCGGCGCGCATCACGCATGCGCTCGACATCGCCAAGCTCAAGCCGATTCCAAGGAGCACGCATCCACTCGCGACACCGGCCGGCGACAAGGGCCGCGTCCTTCCGGACACCCCGCTGCAGCGCATGCTCCTCGTCCTGTCACGCAGCGAACAGCAGAATGCCGACCTGCAGAACCTGATTGCTGCGCAGAAGAAGCCCGATTCGCCCGCCTATCATCTCGGCCTGACGCCCGAGCAGTTTGCCGCCCGGTTCGGCCCGAGCGAAAGCGATCTGCACCAGATAAAGACCTGGCTCGCACTGCAGGGTTTTCATACCGATGCGGTCGCGCGCGGCCATCAGTGGATCGAGTTTTCCGGCACTGCGGCGCAGGTCGAGCGGGCGTTTCATACGCAGATGCACAAGTACGTCGTCGACAACAAGGCGCATGTCGCCAACGCGTCCGACATCTCGATTCCCGAAGCGCTTGCGCCCGTCGTCGCCGGCATTCTGTCGTTGAACGATTTTCGCAAGCAACCGATGCTGAGCAAGGTCGAACCGGCCAGCCGCAACGCGAACGGACGACTCGCACCGGTTCCGGATTTCACCTCCGGCACAGGCAACCATCATCTCGCCCCGGGTGATCTGGCCAGGCTCTACGACATCGCGCCGTTATATGCCGGCGGCACGACCGGCACCGGCGTCGCGATTGCAATCGCCGGCCGCACGTCGATCGAGTTGGCCGACGTGCAGAAGTTCCGGCAGATCTTCGGCCTGCCAGCGAACGATCCGCTCGTCATCAACAACGGGCCGGCGCCGCAGACCGAATACGGCGACGAAATCGAATCCGACCTCGATCTCGAATGGTCCGGCGCGGTCGCGCCGGACGCAACGATCAAGTTCGTCACGAGCGCCAGCACGTTCACGACCGATGGCATCGACCTGAGCAACGCGTACATCGTCGACAACAAGGTCGCGCCGATCATGAGCGTCAGCTACGGCTTGTGCGAGGCGTTTCTCGGCGATGCCGCGAATGCATTCTATGCGGCGCTGTTCCAGCAGGCGGCTGTCGAAGGCATCACGGTGTTTGTTTCGTCCGGCGATAACGGCGCCGCGGGTTGCGACCCCCCGGAAAGCTCCGGTCCGGCGCAGAACGGACTCGCGGTCAACGGCCTGGCGTCGACGCCCTACAACATCGCCGTCGGCGGCACGCAGTTCAACGAGAACGGCAACGACGCGGCGTACTGGACGACCGGCAACAACGCCGATTTGTCGTCGGTTCTCGGCTACATTCCCGAGACCGTCTGGAACGAGACCTGCGATCCGGTGAAGACGCCGGATCTGTGCACGAACTACGAGTTGTGGTCCGGCAGCGGCGGCGCGAGCAGCGTCCATGCGAAGCCCTCCTGGCAGGCCGGCACTGGCGTACCGAAGGACGGAGCGCGCGATCTGCCGGACCTTTCGCTGACCGCGGCCGGCGGCCACGACGGTTACCTCGTCTGCGCGCAGAACTCGTGCCAGACGGATCCGAACACCGGCGAGTTGACGAATGCGTACGTCGTCGGCGGCACCTCGGCGTCGTCGCCGGCAATGGCCGGGATCATGGCTCTGGTCGAGCAGAAGAATGGCACCTACCTGGGCCTGGCGAACGACGACTTCTACGCGCTCGCCGCGAACGACGCGCTCGCGCAATGCAACTCGACGCATCTGACCGATCCGGCCGTGCCGACGGCATGCGTGTTCCATGACATCACCGATGGCGACAACTCCGTGCCGGGGCTGACCGGATATCGGGCGGGCCGGGGCTATGACCGCGCTTCCGGACTCGGCACGGTCGACGCCGCGAACCTCGTCGCCGCCTGGAGCGTCAATCCGCCGCGTTCGAGCGTGACGACGCTGGCATCGGCCGCGCCGACGGTCACCCACGGCCAGCCGTTCCCGCTGACGGTCACGGTTGCGCCGGCCAGCGGCACCGGCACGCCGAGCGGATTCTTCGCGCTCGAAACGGACACATACGGCGCATTCCTCGGCGCGGAACTGACGAACGGCATGTTCGACGGCAGCGTCGACAATCTGCCCGGCGGCTCCTACAACCTGACGGCGCACTACGCCGGCGACGCGGTTTTTGCCGGCAGCGACTCCAATCCGGTCGCGGTGAACATCGCGCCGGAAGGCTCGACGCTCACGGTCGGTTGCATCACGCTGAACCTGGCCGGTTTCGTCGTCGACTGCTACAGCTTCCAGAACTACGGTCAGCCGACGGCGCTGACCTTCGCCGTCGCCGGACTGTCGGGCAAGGGCGCGGCAACCGGCAGCATCGAACTCGATCTGGACGGCGCGTACCTCGCGACGATCCCGGTACAGGATGGCAAGGGCGGTATTCAGATCGACGATCTTCCGGCTGCGACCGGACTGCTGCCCGGCAACCACACATTCACGGCGATCTACAGCGGCGACAGCAGTTTCAACCCGAGTTCGTCGGAGCCGACGTTGCGCGAGGTCGATTCCACGTCGCCGTTCTCGTCGGTGACTACGTCCGACGATGCCGGAGTCGTGGAAGTTGCCGCGCTCACGCCATTGCCGGTGATCCTCCAGGTCCACGGGTCGGGCGTGCTCGAGCCGACCGGCAGGGTCCAACTGCTCGATCGCGTGTCCGGCAACCTGGTCGGCCCCGAACTGACGCTCGATGCGAGCGGAACCGCTATGGAAACCATCACGTTCACCGATCCCGGCACGTACGACCTGTGCGTGAACTACGCCGGCGACGACAACTACTATTCGATCGAATGCAATTTCTCGCACGGCAACGCCGCAGAGTTGTCCGTCACCGTCGATCCGCCGCCCGATCCGATCTTCGGCGACGGCTTCGAGGTCCCCTGACTCGAGAGTTACGCCCAGGCGGCGCAAGACCGCCGATCACAGCGACGTTGCGGAGTGCACAGCTCCGCGCCGTCGCTGCGATTCCAACGCGACGCCACGGTCTTGCGATCAGGCACGCGCGCTCAATGCATGCACCGCGTCGACCAGCACCGCGAGATGATCGGGATTCACGTCCGGCGTGATGCCGTGGCCGAGGTTGAACACGTGGCCCGGGTGCGGGCCGAAGCTGTCGAGCGCCTTCTTCACCTCGGCGCGGATCGCACCGGGGCTGGCGAGCAGGACACCCGGATCGACGTTGCCCTGCAGCGCGACGCGTGAGCCGACGCGCGCGCGTGCCTCGCCGAGACTGATCGTCCAGTCCAGGCCGAGCGCCGCGCAGCCGCTATCGGCCAGCGCTTCCAGATGCGAATTGGCGCCCTTGCTGAACAATACCAGCGGCACGTCGCGTGCGACATTGTCGCTTTTTAGCATTTGCGCAATTTGCGCCATGTAGCGCAGAGAAAATTCGCGGAACAGGTCCGGCGGCAGCAGGCCGCCCCAGGTGTCGAACACCATCAGCGCCTGCGCGCCGGCAGCGGCCTGCGCGGCGAGGTAACGGGCGACCGCGCGGGCGACGACGTCGAGCAGCTTGTGCATCGTCTGCGGGTCGTCCCAGGCCAGCGCCTTGGGCCGCGCGAAGCTCGACGAACCGGCGCCTTCGATCATGTAGCAGGCCAGCGTCCACGGACTGCCGGCAAAACCGATCAGCGGCACGCGATCATGCAATTCGCGCCGGATCAGGCGCACGGCATCCATGACGTAGCGCAGCTCGCCTTCGGGATCGGGCACGCCGAGGCGGTCGATGGCGGCGCGCGTGCGCACCGGATGCGCCAGGCGCGGTCCTTCGCCTTCGTTGACCGACAGCCCGAGGCCCATCGCGTCGGGAATCGTCAGGATGTCGGAAAACAGGATCGCGGCGTCGAGCGAAAAACGCGCGATCGGTTGCAGCGTGACTTCGCAGGCAAGCTCCGGCGTCTTGCACAGGTTGACGAAACTGCCGGCGCGCTCGCGCGTCGCGCGATATTCCGGAAGGTAACGCCCGGCCTGGCGCATGATCCACACCGGCGTGCAGTCGACGGGCTCGCGCCGCAGGGCGCGAAGGAAGCGATCGTTGCTCATGCATCAATCCTGGCTGGAGGAAACACGCCGCGCTTCGGACTGCAGCGCGCCGATGCGTCGCGGCCAACCGGCGTTGATCGCTGCATCGGCGGGCAGTTCGGCGCGCGCGGCGCGCGCGGCGTCGACGCTGTCGAAGCTGCCCCACACGAGCAGCCACCAGTCGCCGCTGTCGCGACGCAAGTGCAGCTCGTAAAGCTGGCCGCGAGGCAGTTGCAGCGATCCGCGCAGCGCGGCGAAGTCCGCGGCATTTGCGCTGTGCGCGAGTTCGATGACGTAGTCGGATGCCGGCAGCGCGAGAAATTCAGGATTGCCGCGAGCGCTGCCCGGTGCGGATTTCACTGGCGCTGGCGCCGGCGCAGTATCCGCGGGAATTGAAGCAGTCTGCACCGGAGCCGAGGGCGCAGCTGCCGGAGCAGGTTGCTCTGCCTCGCGCGGCGGCGGCGCAGCGATGGGCTCGCGCGCCGGTCGTGCGGTGGATACGGGCGCGGCCGGGGCCGGCTGCGGCGATGCCGCGGGCTCCGTCGTAGCAGAAGCAGGCGGTGCAGGCGCGACTCGCTCCGGTGTGACCGCAGCAGGTTCGGGTGGCGCTGCCGGAGCAGAAGTTGCCGCCGGAGCCGATGGCGTCGCGGGCGCGGCCGCCGCTCCTGCCTGCGCCGCGGTGCTAGGGGTGTCCGCGTTCGGTGGGGCTGGCGGCACAGTCGCTGGCGCTACGTCGGAAACAGTCGACGGCGACGCATTCGTGGCTGGCGCCTTTGGCGGCGCGGGTGATTCGATAACACTTGCCGGTGCGGCAGGCTCTGCGGCGGTGCTTGCCGCTGGCGGCGCAGCGGGCGCCGGTGCCCGGGGCGTGGCCGGCGCGGGGGATGCGGGAACCGGAGTGGCCTGTGCCGAACCGCTGGCACGCAGGTAGGCGGGAAGCCCGCTGGGCTTCGGCTGAGTCGGCGCGGCGACTGGCGCCGGCGGCGGGGCCGGTGTGGACGGCGGCGCCGCCGGAATCGGTTCCGGCGTGCGCGTGCCAGTGGCCGGTGCCAGCGGCGCCGTTTCGGCGGAAGGCGCGCTGTTGCCCTGCTTGCCGGCTGCCGCGCCGGCGGGCGCGATCTCGTTGCAGTCCCAGCCTTTGTGGTCGGCGGTCGGCACGCAAGTATACTTTTTGCCCGGCTGGAACGTTTCGACTTTGCCGTATTTCGGTTCGTCCGCCTGCGCATTGGCACCGATCATCATCGCGATCACGGCCAGCGCGCGCGCACACTCAGCCAATCGCATGCGGTGACTCCATGCCCTGGCTGAACATGACGTGGTAGCCGCGCCGGATCTGCGCATCGCGCGCCTGTTCGAACGCGTTCAGGGCATCGTCGCGTTCCAGGTACACCTCGCGCTTGACGCTCACACGCCCGCCCTGCTGGCCCCATTCCCGGGTCAGCGTCCAGCCGCCGAGCAGATCCTG